>JBEPWY010000035.1:0-16208 GCA_041642185.1 Marivirga sp. | reverse complement strand
GTAGGGTTGGCTTTTATTTTTGCAGGAATAATTACTATGAGGGTGGGAAGCCGAAGCAGTGCGGTAGGTAAAAACTTACTTTGGGTTTCATTTTTGCTTTATGGATTTGAGAATCTTCAGTACTTCGTGGCATGTACTAGGATATTATTTGATGATCAATATATTATTAATATAGATTTCACTTTGGGTGTTATTGATTTTTTATTGCTTTCATTAATAGGTATTGGGATGGTAATCTGGCTTCTAGAAGATGAACGAGCAATACTTGAAAAAACCAATCGTGAATTAGATAGCTTCCTCTACAGCACTTCCCATGACTTAAGGGCACCAGTCGCATCACTTTTAGGCCTTATAAATATTGCCAAGCATGATGTGAAAGAAGAAAAAGGGAAAGATTACATCAATATGATGGAAGATCGGGTGAAAAAGCTAGATCATATTTTTAGTGATATACTAAGCTACTCCAGAAACATTAAAACCGAAATTACGCCCACTATTTTTCGTTTAGGAAAATTAATAGATGATGTGATTTCTGATGTTAAATTTAATCAGGGAGCTGATTCTATTCGTTTGGATTATGATGAAGAATTAGATCACGTTATTGAAACTGACTATGTTCAGTTAAAAGTAGTTATTTCGAACTTAATTTCTAATGCTGTTAAATATCATGATGCCACTAAGACTGATCAGTATATTGCTATCAGGTTTAAGAAATTGGATAAGAATATCCAGATATCAGTAAAAGATAATGGGCAGGGCATAGCCAAAGAAAGTCAACATAAGGTGTTTGACATGTTCTATCGAGCCACCAGTGCGGCAGAAGGCTCAGGATTAGGCTTATTTATAGTAAAACAAGCATTGGAAAAAATAAAAGCTCAAATTTTATTAAAATCTGAGCCTGGAGAGGGTAGTACTTTTAAAGTATTAATTGTGGAGGCTGCAGTAAAAGAAGAATTAGCTGATAACCTGATTTAGATTTTATTAATGTGCTATTTGATAAATTTGGATGGTTTAGTACTTTTTATTCTTTGTTAAAGGAATAAAAATCAGTAGTTTATAGGGTTTAAATCCTTTTTATCTTTGGTCAGACATATCAAGTGTCTGGTAAGCCTTCAGCTATTATTTAAAGTGTTTTAAACTGATCACTTCCCTTTCTGTTAAATATCTCCATCTGCCTCTGGTTAAATTCTTTTTAGTTAACCCTCCATAAATGGTTCTATCAAGCTTTACCACATCATAACCTAAGTGCTCAAATATTCTTTTGACAATTCTATTTTTAGTGGTTATTACTTCAACGCCTATTTTCAGCATATCAGGGGTTAAAACAGCAATTTTTTCTACTGTAGCGGCACCATCCTCTAATGTTAAACCTGCTTCAATGGCAAGAAAATCTTTTTCTTCAATAGGTTTATCCAGCTCCACCTGGTATATCTTCCTTACCTTATGAGAAGGGTGGGTTAACTTTTTGGCCAGTTCACCATCATTGGTGAATAGTAATAAGCCTGTTGTATTTCTATCTAATCTACCTACAGGGTAAATGCGCTCTTCGCAAGCCGTTTTTATCAACTCCATTACTGTTTTTCTTTCCTTCGGATCATCCATAGTGGTAAGGAAACCTTTAGGCTTATTCAGTAACACATAAACTAGTTTTTCTCTCGTAAGAGGTTTGCCTTCGTAATATACTTCATCTTTGGGCATCACTTTATAACCCATTTCAGTAACTACTTTTTTATTTACTTTGATTTTGCCATCAGCTATTAATTGATCGGCTTCTCTTCTTGAGCAAATACCTGAATTGGAAATATGTTTGTTAAGTCTTACTCCATCAGCGGGATCTTTGGGTGCTTCTGGAGATTTTTTCTCCTCTATGGCTTTTATCCTTTTCATGTCATAATCCGGAGTCTCTTTCGGAGTCTGATTTTTAGTAAATTTCTTCTTGAAGGGTTTCTTCGCCATAATGGTATTGAATTTAGCTTTAAAGAAACAAAATTGTAGTGAATCAATACTTCAATTTTGTTTCTTTAAAGCTCTGTTAAAATGGTAATACGATAAAAATATTTGAAATATCAGTTAGATCTAAAAAGAAATAAGATATAGACACAAAAGTAAGACAGGAAAATGGTTATTCCTCATTTTCCAGTCCTATTTGATTTTCTTCCTGACTAAAATCTTTTGGTGTGGGTAAATCTTTTAATTCATTGATGCCAAAATACTCCATAAAGTTTTGGCTTGTACCATAAAGAATCGGCCTGCCTATGGCGTCTGCTTTTCCTTTTATTTCTACCAATTCCTTTTCAAGAAGTTTCTGAACGGTGTAATCGCAGTTTACGCCACGAATCTGTTCCATTTGACCTTTTGTAATAGGTTGCTTATAAGCAATAATAGAAAGTGTTTCCAATGCGGAGGTAGAAAGCCTTTTTTTAGACTGTTGTTTTAGCATAATACCAATGCTTGCCTGATAGGCAGGTTTGGTCATGAACTGATAGCCGCCGCCTATTTTCTCTACATGAAAAGAAAATTCATCGGACTCATACTTTCTAAGTATTTTTTCTAAAGCATCTTCAATATCCTTTTCTGGTACTTCTGCCTCAAACATTTCAGTCATGCACCTTTGCATTTCCTGAATTTTTAAAGGGGAAGACGCACAAAAAATCAAAGCTTCAATATGATTGAGTAGAAAATCCACTAGCTATTCTGTGCCAATTTTGCTTCAATAGATTGTGTTGTATGAGGTACAGCTCTTAACCTTTCTTTTGGAATTAATTTTCCTGTTTCAGAACAAATTCCGTAAGTACCATTTTTGATCCTTACTAAGGCGTTTTCTAAATTTTTGATGAACTTCTGTTGTCTGGCAGCTAACTGATTCATGTTTTCCTTTTCCATAGTGTCAGCGCCATCCTCAAGCACTTTAACATTGCCAACTGTCCCGTCAGTTCCGGAATCGGCGGAACGAGTGATGATAGTTTTTATATAATTAAATTCCTGTTTCGCTTTATTAAGCTTTTGGGTGATTAATTCTTCAAACTCTACTAATTCTTCGGAGGTATATCTTGTTTTTATTTTATCACTCATAACTGTTATCCTTATTTGAATTTGCGCACTAAATTAAAACCTTTGTTTAAAAACCAAAAATTATTATCGAATTATAATTAAATGTATTTATTTGCGCAAAAACCTTTTTTGCCATTTATAATTTGCTGTTTGTTAGAATAGTTATACTATTTTTTGGTACGTCGGTTAGCAAAAGCCACGCCTATTATAATAAACACAATTCCAATGTAATGACCGGTATATAATATTTCTCCGTCTAACAATCCCCAAATAATTGCCACTATCGGAATCAGGTAGGTAACAAAACTTGTAAATACTGGAGAGGTTAATTGTACCAGGCGGTTAAACATGATTAAAGCAATTGCAGTTCCCACTACACCCAAAATACTTATATAAAATAATCCAAGGCCTGCTCCCGGCTCTGTTTGCATTTTATAAATAAAATCACTTACACCAAATAAGTAATATGCTGCAATAGGACTTATAAGAAATAAGGATATGCTGGTAATCATTTTAGGTTTTAATACGCTGAACTGAAATTTGAGTATATTCAGGTTAAAACCATAACAAAGGGTAGCCAGGATTACAAAAATGGCATAAAAATTAAAATTCCCTAATTCTCCGCCAGAGCCAGCTACTATCAATAAAATGGTGCCGGTAAAACCTAATGCAATACCAAAGCCATCTCTTATAGTTAACTTTCCGCTAAAAAATATTACTCCAACCAACAATGCGAAAATTGGAGTAAGAGCGTTTAAAACACCTGTTATTCCGCTTTCTAAATTGGTTTGGGCATAAGCAAAAAGAAAGGCCGGGGCAAAGCTTCCGATCATTCCTGAAATGAAAAGCCATTTCCATTGCCTTTTATTAAGCGATTTAAGTTTGGGAAGGGCCAATGGAATAAGTACCAATGCGGCAGAAACTATACGAATAGCTCCTACTTCACCAGCCGAAAAGACTTGCAAGCCTTTCTTAATTAGTATAAATGAACTTCCCCATATTAGTGCAAGCGTAATCAATAAACCCCATACTAATAAAGCACTTGCTTGTGGCTTTTCGCTCATATACTGTATTCAGATTGAGCAGAGAATACTTCATTGATTTCATCCAGAGTAGCTAATACATCCTCGTACTTTTCACCTTCCACTAATCGGCTTCTGTAAGGTTTGAAGTTAACTATACCTTTAAAGTAGTTGGTATAATGCCTTCTCATTTCAAAAATACCTTTTTTTTCACCTTTCCACTCTACAGAAAATTTCAAATGGGTTTTAGCAACATTCACCCTTTCAGTAAGTCCCGGTGCGGGTAAAAGTTCTCCTGTTTTCATGAAATGCTTAATTTCATTGAAAATCCAGGGGTAGCCAATGGCGGCTCGGCCAATCATGATGCCATCCACACCATATCGCTCTTTATATTCTTTTGCTTTTTGAGGGGAATCGATATCTCCATTTCCAAAAATAGGAATATGAATGTTTGGGTCTTCTTTAACCCTGGCAATAAATTCCCAATTGGCTTCGCCTTTATACATTTGCTGGCGCGTTCTCCCATGTATTGAAAGTGCCTGGATGCCCACATCCTGTAATCTTTTAGCTACTTCCTGTATTCTGATGGTACTATCGTCCCAGCCAAGGCGGGTTTTTACTGTAACAGGCTTGTTTACTTGCTTTACAATTTCGTCCGTCATTGCTTGCATTTTAGGCAAATCCAACAAAATACCAGCTCCGGCACCTTTACAAGCTACTTTTTTCACCGGGCAGCCATAATTAATGTCAATAATTTCAGGATTGGCTTCTTCTGCAATGGCCGCTGCCTCTCGCATAGAATCTATTTTATCCCCAAAAATCTGGATGCCTATAGGGCGTTCGTAATCGTAAATGTCCAGTTTCTGTACACTTTTCTCCGCATTACGAATTAAGCCTTCTGATGAAATAAATTCTGTGTACATTAAATCCGCTCCATTTTCTTTGCATACTGCTCTGAAAGGCGGATCGCTTACATCTTCCATGGGTGCTAAAAGCAATGGAAAATCGCCTAATTCTATGTTTCCTATCTTTACCAATTTGTAAATCTGAATTTTGATGTAAATTTACGTTATATATGAATTCTTTCGAGTATAAAAATCCACAAATTAAAGATAAAAATCCGCTAAGGTCGATTTTGTCGCTTGTATTGCTTTTTGTAGCAGCCAATCTTGTAGGTCAGCTAATAGGCTCTGCAATAGCTTCTTTAGCCTCGTCTATTGATTTTAACCAATTAGAGCAGGCTTTTAAGTCCCCTTTTACAGAGCAGAAAAAAATATTTTTATATACTGCTCAAGGGATCAGCCATTTTTTAAGCTTCACTGTTTTTGGCCTTATTTTTATCAGGTACGTGGATCATAACTCTATTAAAGAGTATTTTCATAAAAAAAGTTTATTCTTCACCGGAATTATACTTGTTGTCCTTATGACCATCAGCTTTATGTTCTTCAATTCCATTGTAATAGAGTGGAACATGAATATTGAGTTTCCTGAATTTATGAAAGGTTTTGAAGTATGGGCCAGGAATATGGAAGATAGGTTAATGGAGTTGACTAAAGCCATGAGCAGCTATACTAATTTAGGGGAAATGCTGGTGGCCATGCTGGTTATAGGTATTTTACCTGCTATCGGAGAAGAATTAATTTTTCGCGGGTTATTGCAAAATAAATTATTGGGAGGTATTAAAAATCATCATATTGCCATCTGGGTTACTGCCATTATTTTCGGAGCTTTCCATATGCAGTTTTTTGGGGTGGTGCCAAGAATATTTCTAGGGGCATTATTTGGGTATATTTATTATTATTCAGGAAATATATGGTATCCTATTGTTGCGCATTTCATCAATAATGGATTAGCGGTATTAACAATGTACCTTGGCCCCAGAATGGTGGATGATTGGAATGCAGAGGAAATTGATTCTAGCGTTCCTCCTTTAATTTCATTGATATCATTAGTAATATGTATATTTCTCTTTTACCAGTTTATTAAACAAATAAAGGCGAAAGAAGGGTAATGGAAAAGTGGCAAAGTATTTATAAAACTGATAAATTGTACAGGGCCGAAATAGTGAAAGATTTTCTGAGCGATCAGCATATCCAACCTATAATAGTAGATAAGAAAGATTCAGCTTACCAGTTTGGCTACTATGAAATCATGGTAACATCCGACGAAGTGTTGAGAGCAATAAAAATAATTGAGAATGAAATCAAATTTGAGTAAATATAATAACCTGACGCAGCGGATAATAGCGGCATTAATAGGAGTAGCGATAATTTTAGCAGCAATAATTTATGGGCAGTGGACTTATTTTATCGTATTCTTCGTTTTATGTGCCTTTACTCAATTAGAATTTTATAAGCTGGTAGGCCTAGATGGTATGCTGCCTTTAAAATTCTGGGGAACTATTACAGGCCTATCAATTTATACTATTACCTTTTTAGTGAGGGCGGAACATATTGATCCTCGGATTTATTTTGCCATTGCCCCTATTGCATCTACCGTTTATTTTGTAAAACTCTATAATAAGAATGATAAAAAGCCTTTTACTAATATTGCATTTACATTTCTTGGGATTATTTATGTGGCCGTGCCATTTTCATTATTGCATATAGCTGTATTCCATGGAGGTACTTATAGCTTTCAAATTATTTTAGGTTCATTGTTTATCCTTTGGGCCAGCGATACGGGGGCTTATTTTGCAGGGGTTAAATTTGGAAGGACAAAATTGTTTGAAAGAATTTCACCAAAGAAAACATGGGAGGGAGCTTTGGGAGGCACTATTTTAGCTTTCATTTTTGCGGTAATTATGGCTAGTAATTTTAATGAAATTGAAGATTGGCAATGGTTATGTATAGCAAGTATTATTGTTATAGCCGGTACGTATGGCGATTTAATGGAATCACTCTTTAAAAGAAGTATTGATATTAAAGATTCTGGCACCATCATCCCTGGGCACGGAGGTTTTCTTGATCGATTTGACGGACTTTTGCTGGCCGCACCATTTATTTCTGCTTTTTTAATGCTTTTCGAATGAATTCTTTAACTTTCAGTCGAAAAAAACAAAAATGAATTAACAAATCATTAATTTTACAGCAAAGTTTTTAAAAATAACAAAAACACTATGGGTTATATAGAACCGGCTCCAATTATAGACTTAGAGAATCCTTTTGAATCGATGATGTCGCGATTTCATATCGCTGCCCAACATTTAGGTTTGGAAGATGAAGTTTACAATGTTCTAAAATCTCCTGCCCGTCAGGTGATCGTATCATTACCAATTACCATGGACGATGGCTCCATTCAGGTATTTGAAGGTTATCGAGTAATTCACTCAACTATTTTAGGCCCCTCAAAAGGTGGTGTAAGATACGATATGGGTGTAAACATTGATGAAGTTAAAGCTTTGGCCGCATGGATGACCTGGAAATGTGCCGTAGTGGATATTCCTTACGGAGGTGCAAAAGGAGGGATTAAGTGTAATCCACGCGCTATGTCTTCAGGAGAGATAGAAAGATTGACCCGCTCATATACGGAGTCAATGGTAGATGTATTTGGTCCTGACAGAGATATTCCTGCTCCTGATATGGGAACAGGCCCGAGAGAAATGGCCTGGATGATGGATGCCTATTCAAGATCTAAAGGTATGACTGTAAATGCAGTAGTTACCGGAAAGCCTATTGTTTTAGGCGGATCATTAGGTAGAACGGAAGCAACCGGCCGTGGCGTAATGGTTTCTGCATTAGCAGCCATGGAGAAATTAAAAATTAATCCTTATAAAGCTACTTTTGCTGTACAGGGATTTGGTAATGTGGGCTCTTTTGCTGCTTTGTTGTTAGAAGAAAGAGGAGGAACAATAGTTGCCGTGTCTGATATTTCAGGAGCTTATTATAATGAAAAAGGTATAAATATTAAAGAAGCTATTGAATATAGAAATAATAATAACGGAACTTTAGAAGGATATACCGGGGCAGATAAGTTAGCTGATGGGAATGAAATACTTATTTTAGACGTGGATGTATTAATTCCTGCTGCTAAAGAAGATGTGATCACTGCTGAAAATGCTCATAAAATTAAAGCTAAGCTAATTGTAGAAGGTGCTAACGGCCCTACTTCTGCAAAAGCTGATAAAATAATCAACGATAAAGGAATTATGGTTGCGCCGGATATTTTAGCGAATGCAGGTGGTGTTACTGTTTCTTATTTTGAGTGGGTACAAAACAGGTTAGGTTATAAGTGGACTGCTGAAAGAGTAAACAGACGTTCGGACAGAATTATGAAAGATGCGTTTGAAGTAGTTTATAAAACTTCTGTAGCTTATGATGTGCCAATGAGAATTGCCGCTTATATAGTAGCTATTGATAAAGTAGCCAAAACCTATAAATACCGTGGGGGCTATTAATTTATTTAGCTATAGAATCAGGTTTCTGAATTTTTGAAACCAATAAAATACAATTTGAAGCGCAGTTTATCTGCGCTTTTTTTATATTTGGGAAGAAATACCTAAAAAACCAATGACTTTACATAAAGAAGGAAAAAAGATTTTATTTATAGCGCTGATAGTATTTGTTGGTGTGTTTTATTTATTGGAGTACATATTTAATACTCCTGACTGGGTAAATAATATTATTCTTGGAGTAATGATTATTTTTTATCTGCTTATACTTCAGTTCTTTCGCAGCCCAAAGTTTGTTATTAATAAAGATGAAAAACATATTTTGGCCCCTGCCGATGGGAAAGTAGTAGTAATTGAAGATACTGAAGAAACGGAATATTTTAATGAAAAGAGAAAACAGATTTCAATCTTCATGTCGCCTGTAAATGTGCATGTAAACAGAAGCCCTATTTCAGGAACAGTAAAATTTTGTAAATACCATGCAGGAAAATATTTAGTGGCATGGCATCCAAAATCCAGTACTGAAAATGAAAGAACCACTATAGTGGTGGAGGGGAAAAATGGAGTAGAGGTGTTATTCCGACAAATTGCCGGTGCTGTAGCCCGAAGGATTAAATGGTATGTGAAAGAAGGTGATATGGTAGAGCAGGGAGGAGAATTTGGATTTATTAAATTCGGATCTCGCGTTGATATTTACTTGCCTTTAGATGCCAAAGTGAATGTGGCTATTGGTGATAAAACTAAAGGCGGCAGAACGGTTATAGCCGAATTGAAGTAAATTCAACTAGGTATTAATATTTATCACATAAAATTTTCACTTAATGAGCTATCTGTTATTCGGGTAGCTTTTTTTTGTAAGATCTCAAAGAAATTATTTTATTCCGAACTTTTGAATTTGGAAAATCTTCTGACTATTCCTACTTTTATTATACACATCTAAAGATTTCCGCACGAGGAGTCGTTTTATAAAAAACACCAACACATTAAACTAAAAGCCATGCATCAGTGGAAAAAACTGCCTGAAAAGCAGATAAAAGAACGTGTTTTCTCAGCATTGAATGAAAACGTAAATTATTATAATGAAAATATTATAGGTTTGCCGGCCTCTCATCTGGACGATAAAGTTTTTTATCAGGATGCGCCATTCTTGAAGGACGCTCCCTTTCTGTCTACATTAATTCATAATCCTAATCATATTGGCTGCCACACTTTAGGTACATCCGAAAGCTTTTTTAAAGGAACTCAGGATATAGAAAAAGAAGTTATAACAGTTTGTGCCCAGGAGATTTTAAAAGGTGGTGAAGACGCATTTGATGGTTATGTTGCTTCCGGAGGTACTGAAGCCAATATGCAGGCGGTGTGGATTTACAGAAATTATTTCATACAGGAGTACAATGCCTCATTAAATGAAATTGCCCTCATTAGTTCTTCTGATGCACATTATTCCTCGGCCAAAGCGTCTAATGTTTTTCAAATATCCTATTTCCAGGTAGCCGTAGATGAGAAAGACAGGAGTATAAGTCGTGCCGGAGTAGAAAAAACCATTCAACAAGCACAAACAGAAGGCAAAAAGTATTTCATAGTTGTGGCAAATATGATGACTACTATGTTTGGATCCGTTGATGAGCCAGATTGCTATACAGATGTTTTGATCGAAGCCAACCTACCATTTAAACTACATGTTGATGGAGCTTATGGTGGGTTTTTCTATCCTTTTGCCAAAGCTGATAATGATTTGAATTTTAGTAATCCGCATGTAAATTCCATTACTTTAGATGCCCATAAAATGTTACAGGCGCCTTACGGGACAGGTATATTCCTGATCCGGAAAGACTGGATGAGCTATGCCAATACGCAATCAGCCAGCTATGTGGAGGGAGAGGATTATACGCTGATTGGCTCTCGCTCCGGTGCTAATGCTATCGCGATTTGGATGATATTGATGACATACGGTCCTAATGGATGGTATGAGAAAACTATGGTGCTCAATCACAGGGCGGAGTGGCTTTGTAGGCAGCTTAAGGAGCGAGAAATAGCTTTCTACAGACACCCTAATGCCAATATAGTAACTATTGAAGCAAAGTATTTAAGACCGGAAGTTTGTAAAAAATATGGACTGGTTCCTGATAGCCATAAAAATCCGAATTGGTTTAAAGTGGTAATTATGGACCATGTAACCATTGAGATACTTGAAAGATTTTTAGAAGAAGTTTAGTTTAGTTTGGTAAGAAAGCTAAGATAATTTCACTCTTCAAACTACTGAATGGTATTTTGGATTTCAGTAATCAAATGAAAATCCCGCCTCATTAATTGGAGCGGGATTTTATATTTAAAAAGAGTAGTGTTCAATCATCTCACCATCATCCCACCAGCTGATTAATTAGTGGTGCAATGCTATAAATCTTCAAAAAATCAGAATCTTTCCTATTCATATGGCTGTGGGTATCTGTTGTAATAACCATTTCAATTAACTCACAATCTTTCAGTTTTTGTAGGCCGTCGTTGATAAAGAGTCCGTGGGTGGTGATGACAAAAATTTTCTCTGCTCCCGCTTCTTTATACACTTTAGCAGCATTAATTATGCTTCCTCCTGAGCGGATCATATCGTCATAAATCACCACGGTTTGACCTTTCACATCAGCATTAACGGCGCTGATTTCTGTTTTATCGCCTTCCAGCCGTCTTTTAAGCAAGAATGCTGCATTTACACCTATGTCATTGGCTAACGACTCCACCCATTTGGCTCTGCCGGCATCCGTACTTGCCAGTACAAAATCATTACCTCCAACAGATTTGGCCGCCTCCATAATAATTTCCTTACAGTAAACATGTACGGGTTGCAGGTCATTTTCAAAATAATGTGGAATGCCTTCTGTATGTAAATCAAATAAGTAAATTTTATTACCCTTATGGCTTTTAGGAATGGAAGAGAGCAGTCTGGCTCTCGTTTTGGCTGTCACTACTTCACCTGGTTTCACCGCTCTCTCCATTGTGGAATATCCAAAATAAGGAACTACCAAGCTGAGCGAATTTACTCCATAAGCTACCAAAGCAGAAGCCAGATCATACAGCTCCATGCTGTCTGCATCACTTACGGTGCCTCCAATTAGGATCACATCCCTATTTTCTACTGGACTTAGTATGCGTTGATAGCGTTCGCCATCTGTAAATTCTTTTACTTCCACCTGACCTTCTTCATAACTATTCCCTTTGAGTACTTTATCTGCCAGATATTTATAATGGGTTGTGTGGAAAAGTAATTTTTTCATATATGAATGGCTTTTTTATTTAATAGAGATAATACAATCCTTTAAATTGCATTTAGTTTTTCTTTTCTGAAAATATTTCTTGTACTACTTTATTAGGGATTCTTTTAAGGCATATTAAGCTTAACTATTGACTAATTAGCGGAATTATATTTGTCATTTATATGATCGATTAGCATATGATGTTCTGACGAAATTTGGCCGCTTTGTTTCATTTTTATTAAATCTGCGACAGCAAACCAAGTAAGCTCTTGTAGGTCATCCTGAGCTATAACTTCTCCCTTTTGATAGTCACAACTAAAGAATAGCGTAATGATTTTATCCTCTTCATTTTTATAGCGCCAGTCGTTCACTTTGGACGAAGTTTCATATTGCAGGCTATCAATTATTAAATCACCACATTCTTCACGCATTTCTCTTAAGGCAGCTATTTCGTAACTATCATCTTCAGGATCCGAAAATCCGCCTGGGAAGCGCCAATTCGAAGAGATTTCCTTTCTGCCCAATAAAACTTCTGATTTACCATTTCTGAAAACAGCCACATCCACAGTAGGATAAACCTTTTTGTATTGGTTATGTAGAGCATATAAAATGCCGGCTCTGAAATCTTCTGAGGTTGAAAGTTTGTCAGCACCTTTATCAAGAAGCTCATTAGCCTTATACTCAATATGTTCAGGCAATTCCACAACCTCATTTTTACCGTTGTAGCAAGGAGTAAACCTGTCTTTGCTGCCATATAAGGTAAATTTTTCAGTAGGATAAGCACTTTCAAGCATTTTGTCTAAATTTTCTGACCAAATTTCATCAATAGGGTGGTCGCTCAAAGGAAGTACAGTCACATCGTTAAATTCTTTTTTGATTATTCTTTCCCGTGTCTCAAAGTCGTATGGATTATTACGACTTGTTTTCACAGGGCTTATGCCAAGGATAATGACCAATTGATCATGTTCTTTTTTTACCTTCTGAATAAGATTTATATGACCTTCATTTAGGAAAGGTGTTTGAAATCTGGCGATAATTACTCCTGTATTCATGTTTTTACACTTTATGATACCCAAAAATTAAACATAATATTTGAGCTCTTTAAAAAAAATTACATCACTTACAACGTACTTTGAGAAGATGGGGTCAATAATTTATTAAATAGAACTATATGCTGAAGAAAATTATTTTCATTCTTTTTTTACTGTTTACCTTTCAAACGCTTGTATCCTGCTTTTGTAAGTGTGAGGATTATAATGATGTTAGGATAACTTAAAAAGGTTTAACAGTGTCTGCTTAAAATACAGCAGGATTTAACAGTACGGTAGTTAAAGATTCTGTCTATAGAAATTCTTTCGGACTTGAAGTGGTAATGAATATTGTTTCACAGGAGATTTTCCGATGCGGCAGTTTTCCGGTTGAATGGTTTCAGCAGTGCTTACGCCTTGGTTGATTGTGATTGCATTGGTCCTGCTCAAGTTTATGAAGACCAGATTGAGAATATGGAGATTTTTATTGTTAATGACGGAAACCAAACAATAGCTACAAGGGCTTTCTCTATCCAAAATTATAATCAGGAATGGGGCAGTCTTTCTCTATTCTTCCAAATTAGGGAAGAGGGGCACGATGGATTCCAGATTCAGCTGTCAGATTTTGATGCTATTCCCGAGAAGGCCAGCATATTAGTGGAAGTATTTATGACTTCAGGGAAAAAATATAGTGCCGTTACTAAAGAAATTGTTTTTATATGAAGAGTTTAGGGAAAATTAAGAACATATAAAACCTAACTTTCAAATAGGTCGCAGTAATAACTAGAGCCTGCTTAAAAAGTCTCAGGTGCTTCAAATACAACTGGGCAAAGTGAAGATGTATGCTTATACTTCGAACTGAAGCCCGGGAAGTAGTTGAGGTACCTGAGGCTAGCGCACTAAAAAATCATTTTTTGATTTTTTAGTGCAAAGTTTATGAAGTATTATACTCAAAAAGCTTGCACTTGCTGAAAAACTAATTCGGAATAATCATTACTTAAAAATATATAAGGGATATTTTTTAAATTTAGCTGTTTTTAAGCAAGCCCTAACTAAATACCCCCACTTACTATAAACACTATTGCATAAGATTTTAAGCATAAATCACTATTATAAAAAGAATTCAAATCTATTGTTTTGGGTCTTAATTCTTCTACATTTAGAATGGATATTCAATCCTAATTTATTATTTAAAACTGGTAGTGTTTTTGAAATGAAAGTAAAACATTCAAATATTCTGTTTAAATTGAGTTCAACAATTGGTGCATATAATAGGATTTAGTCAGAAGAAATACCTGACTCCATGTAGCTAAAATAAAGCTACTGAGCTACAAGCTCTATTAATCATTAGAAAAATTAACGGCATGACAATAAATCTGTTATATAAAAGTCTTAGTAGGTTCAAAAGTTACTGTTTAATAACAGCTACTTTAATCCTCTCCTTTTCACTAGCTGTTAACGCTCAGAAACTAGACTACGAAACTGATAGTGGGTTTGATTTTGGATTCGGTATTGGTGGTTCATACCAACAAAGCGATGTAAGAAACTCTCAGGGCTCGGGAATTGATTTCAGATTTGGGCACTCAATTTATAAAAGGCCTTCTTCATTTTTTGCTTTAGACTGGAGACTACGATTTTTAGTAGGTGAAAATAGCGCATTTGATGATAGAATAAATCAAGATGGTACATACAATAATGTACAATATACACATCTAAATAGCGATTTAGAATTAGTTCTAACACTTAATAGCCTACTCAATAAAACCGGTATAATTGTCAGTGGTTTTGCTGGTGCCGGTTTAGCCTATAACATCACTAAATTTGATAATTACGATAGTATCAATGGATCAGTATATGATTATAGTGTTATTAATCCATCTGGGAATGTTGGGAGAAGCACTATTTATCGAGAGCTTAAAGTATTGTCAGATAATGATTTTGAAACCGTAGGCACAAATTATGTGAGCATATCACCAACAGCTGGAATTTTCTTAGGTTATCAATTCAGCAAACGTTTTTCTATAGGAATTGAACACAAAGTCAACTTCTTTTTTAATGAAAACAATAGTGTGTTTGGAGCCAATATAGATGGAGTAATAAATGCAGGAAGTCCATATGATAGAAATAATTATACTTCTATTCAGTTTAAATGGGATATTAGAAAAAAGTCTAGTCCTATTAAAGCACCTGTTGAGGAAGTAAATGAGCCTACAAATGATTTAATAGCAGCTCCATGTAATCCACCAAAAATTACTTTCACTGTTACTGAAAGTAATAGTCGATTTTCAGCTTATGAACTTTCTGGAACAATTGCCAGAGTGGATGATAGATCAGCCATTAGCGTTCAATTGAATGGACTGCAAGATGATAGTTTTCAGTTCCTACCCGGAACAAATCGCATCAGTTCAATGTATCAACTAAGGCCAGGCAGAAATGTATTCACTGTATTTGCAAGAAATGAATGTGGAGAAGATAGTGAGACCTTTACGGTCTTATTGGAAGACTCTCAGTCTCCTTGTGAGCTGCCATACATAGATTTTCAGGTCATTGAGGTGAACGATATAAATCTCTCTCATGAATTAAATGGAACGATTAATAATGTTGGTTACCAATCAGCTATTGCTGTACAGCTAGATGGGCGACAAGATTATAATTTCCAATACAATGCGCGCACAAATAGACTTATATCAAAATATAGGCTAAGCCCTGGTAGGCACTTCATCACCATCACAGCAAAGAATGATTGTGGAGAAGATAGCCAGTCGGTTACCGTCTATATGAGACAAGAGCAAACTCCTTGTGAACTTCCTGCTATAAATTTTCAAGTAAATGAAGTTAATAATCGCCAAGAGCTTACGGGTACATTAGGTTATATTAATTACCAGTCAAACATCACAGTCAAACTAGATGGAAGAACAAATAATAATTTCCAATACGATCCAAGAACCAAAAGGCTGAGTTCAATTTATCAATTGAGCCCTGGCAGGCATGTCCTCACAGTAATAGCTATTAATGATTGCGGCGAAGATAGCGAGACGTTAACTTTCTTCGTCCGTGAAACTCAAGATCCATGTCAAGTTCCTGAGATCAATATCCAGATAAATGAAGTTAATAAGGAAAGTGCCAGCCATGAATTAACTGGGACATTAGTAAACATCAACAATAAGTCAAATATTACTATTAAACTAGATGGCCGTACAGACAATAATTTCCAATTTGAGCCAAGAAGTAATCAGATCCGTTCCTCCTATAAACTCAGTCCAGGAAGACACAGCATTTCAGTGAGTGCAAAGAATGATTGTGGAGAGGATGTGGATACAAGAACAGTCATAGTTAATGAGCCAATTAGTCCTTGTATTACACCAAAGATAACACTCTACTTGGTAGAAGAGCCGAAAGCAAATTTTACCCATAAATTAACTGCTAATATTACTGAAGTATTAAATAAATCGCAGATTACTGTACAACT
>JBEPWY010000034.1:0-16506 GCA_041642185.1 Marivirga sp. | reverse complement strand
ACAAACTGATCCATTATCCCTTTGGAGAAATTACCAAAGGCTGATCAGTACCAGGAATTCGCAGATTGCCTTGCGCAGAGGGAATTATAAAACTGCTGAAACTACTGATAATAGCATCTATACCTTTTTAAGACAATATGAGGAGGAGAATATTTTAGTAGTTGCCAATGTAAGTGGTTCATCAAAAACAGCTGTTCAAATCAGCTCTTCCAACTCAGGTATTACTGCAGGAACCTATCAATTGGTCGATCTTTTAAGCGGAGAAAATCAAAGTATTATTGTTGGAGCAGGAGGGAGTTTTGATCATGAATTGAATGAAATTCCGGCTCAAACCACCAGGATTTATAAACTAATGGATCAGGAAACAATGTTCACTACTATTGAATTAATGGTAGACATGAGTGCTATGATTGAAGGCGAAAAATTTGATCCTCAATCAGAAAGCGTTATTTTAATTTCTGATCAAAATGATTTCGGAAATCAGGAAATTACATTGACTGATGCTGAGGGGCATGGAATTTATAAAGTGGTATTAAATGATAAAATGATAGGTTCTGCTCTAAAGTATAAGTATGGTATCAACCAAAATGAAAACGGTAGGGAGGAATTTTCTGAAAGTGGGTTTTTACGCACCTATACATTAAAAGAAGGAGAAAATGTATTGCTGGATGTTTATAACCAAAAAGGGGGAGTGCTTACATCTAATGAAATGTCGGAATCACAAAATCCTAATTTTCTGCTTTATCCAAATCCGGCAGGGAGTTTTATCACTATCAAATGGGAGAACCATGGCTCAAAACCCACGGAATATCAAATTATTGATTCTGTCGGAAAAGTTAATGCTAAGGGAGTAATTTCAGATTCTGCCAATGAAATTAATGTATCCGATTTACCTCAGGGACTTTACATTTTTCAGTTAAAAACCAATAGGGAGGTTATAAGCCGAAAGTTTATAATTGGCGAGTAAATGAATAGCTTAGCTCTTTTGTGAGATCTTCTTATCTTCCAAACTATTCAGCCATTGAGTAGCCTTATCGATTGTACTGAAAATTTTGTAAGGCACAGGCTGGTGCTGAAAGGAAAAGATCATTTTTAAAACAGCTCGTGAAGCGGCGTTGGGTATCACATAAGCAGTTCCTTTACAATAGGTTTTAATGAGGAACCAGTGCTTTTGTATCCAAAAAGCCTGGTCTTTTTGGTGTTTAATATGAGGGATAATCGCTTTAGTGGCATCAAATAAAATTCCAATTGGTTCCCTATCCTCATAGCATGACTCCAGCTCGTCCAGATAATTCTGAAAAGAAACATCTATGTCCTTATTGCCTGTATAGGTTACACGGATAAGCGACAAATCGCTTTTATCAAAAATAGCATATTTTAAAGAGTCCTCTTTATTAAATGACATGATTTGATTTCATTTAGAACAAATCTAATGATTTAAGTTTTAATATACATTGTACTAAAAGAGTATATAATGTTATGTTTTTGTTAAAGAAAAATTAAGTTTAATTTGTGTGTTCTTCTACAATCTTAAAAAGCGGGATAGGACTTTAAAGGCATGAGGGTATTTTTCACCAATAAAGAAGGGGGGTAAATTTCACAGGAGATTTACTATCCGGGTGAATGGGGAGGAGCTCAACTAAAACTACAAGCAAATAGACTTTAGTAATAAGATTCCCTGATATTCACAGGAAGAAAAATATGTGACAAATTATAAATTTGCCACATTAAAAAACGAATCATTTTTGGAAGGCAATTCTGTTGAACCCATTAAATATTTATCTACTTCACGTGCAGCTTCACGTCCTTCAGAAATAGCCCAAACTACCAAAGATTGACCTCTTCTAGCATCTCCGGCAGTAAAAATATTATCGATATTCGTTTTAAAATTTTTATCTGCCACTGTGCCTCCTTTAGTTTTTTCCACTCCAAAAGCATCCAATAATGGGCTTTCCGGTTGGGTGAAACCTATTGATAATAAGGCTAATTCGCAGGGTACGTCACGTTCGGTGCCCGGAATTTCCTGCATGCTTTGTCTACCTTTTTCATTTACCCATTCAATATCCACTAATTTTATATGTGTAAGTTCATTTCCATTGCCAATAAACTCCTTAGTCAGCACGCTCCATTTTCTTTCCCCTCCTTCTTCATGTGAAGAGGAAGTTCTTAAAGTCATTGGCCACATAGGCCAAGGATCCAGGGCACCTCTTTCTTGTGGTGGCTTAGGTAATAATTCCAATTGCATTATGGAAGTTGCATGTTGTCGGTGCGATGTTCCTATACAGTCCGAACCTGTATCTCCTCCGCCAATTACCACTACGTGCTTACCTTCTGCACTTATTTTGTCAGCTACCACATCTCCCGATACTTCTTTATTTTGTTGTTTCAGAAAATCCATAGCATAATAAATCCCTTTTAATTCTCTTCCCGGAATAGGTAAGTCTCTTGCTACCGTAGATCCAGTGCAAATTACCACTGCATCATAATTCTCTTTGATCTTTTCAGGATTAATATTCTTCCCTACCTCAGCATTTGTTTTAAAATGGATACCTTCTTCGCTCAAAAGGTTAACCCTTCTTTCCACTACCCACTTTTCCATCTTAAAATCAGGAATGCCGTAGCGTAATAAGCCTCCTATTCTATCATCTCTTTCAAAAACGGTTACCCAATGACCTGCTTTATTTAGCTGATCTGCCGCTGCCAGGCCTGCAGGGCCGGAGCCTATTACTGCCACCCGCTTTTCAGTACGGATTTCCGGCGGAGTTGCTTTTATATATCCCAGCTCAAATGACTTTTCACCAATCATTTTCTCGATGTGTTCAATAGCTACTGGTGGTTTGTTAATGCCTAACACACAACTTGCTTCGCAGGGGGCAGGGCAAATCCTTCCTGTAAACTCAGGAAAGTTATTGGTAGAGTTCATAATATCAGTGGCCTCTCCCCAGTCTTCCCGGTATACTGCATCATTAAATTCGGGTATTATATTGCCTAAAGGGCAACCAGAATGGCAAAAGGGAACGCCACAGTCCATGCACCTTGCTGCCTGCAACTTAGTTTTTTCCTCAGGAAAGGGTTGTGGAATTTCTTTAAAATCTTCCACCCGCTTTTCAACAGGTCTTCCTTTTGGTAACTCTCTGTCGTATTTTAAAAATCCGTCTTTCTTTGTCATTATGCTACAATTTTTTGAGGTGCTTCCTGATCGTCCTTTTGCTTGTTTTCCATCATTACTCGCTTATAATCATGAGGAATTACTTTAATAAATTGAGGGAGAAATGTATCAAAATTTGATAATACAGCTGTCCCCTTTGCACTGCCTGTTAAATCTATATGCTGTTTGATCATTGATTTCACCAATTCAACATCTTCCTTTTCCAATGGATCCAAACCAACCATGCTTGTATTGCAGTTCTGCAGAAATTCTTTCTTTTCATCCAATACATAAGCTATTCCTCCGCTCATTCCTGCTGCGAAATTTTTACCTGTTTCACCTAATACAATCACTCTTCCGCCAGTCATATACTCGCATGCATGGTCTCCAACGCCTTCTACTACTGTATATACGCCTGAATTCCGTACGCAGAACCTTTCACCGGCCATGCCATTTATAAAAGATTTGCCCGAAGTAGCCCCGTAAAAAGCAACATTCCCGATTATGATATTCTCTTCTGCCTTAAAACCGGAAGCTTTTGGAGGGTAAATAATCAGTGAACCGCCTGAAAGTCCTTTGCCGAAATAATCATTGGATTCACCTTCCACTTCAAAATTGACTCCTTTAGCTAAAAATGCTCCAAAGCTTTGACCTGCCGATCCGTGGAATTTAAAGTTGATGGTATTGTCAGGCAATCCTTTTCCATGGTATTTTTTACTAATTTCATTGGAGAGGATGGCTCCTACCGCTCGGTTAACATTGTTAATGGTAAATGCATGGGTCACCTTTTCACTTTTTTCCAGTGCGGGCATTGCTTTTTCAAGCAACTTCCAATCCAGCACATGATCTATTTCATGGTCCTGATCAATTTGTTTGAATACACCAATTTGCTCGGCAATATTTTCCTGGTACAGTATCGGACTAAGATCAATATCTTTCAATTTCCAATGAGGCACATCTTTTCTGACTCTTAACACTTCAGAATGACCTACCATTTCATCAATGGTTCTAAAACCAAGTTGCGCCATAATATCGCGTAAATCTTCCGCCAGAAAGCGGAAGAAATTGACCACATGGTCCGCATTTCCCGTAAAAAGTTTTCTTAACTCAGGGTTCTGCGTAGCCACACCTACCGGGCAGGTATTTGTATGACATTTTCTCATCATAATACAGCCTTCAACTACCAGTGCCGCGGTAGAGATTCCCCATTCTTCTGCGCCCAGTAAAGTGGCAATAGCCAAATCCCTACCGGTACGTATTTGCCCATCTGTCTGAACTGTAATTCTGCTTCTAAGGTCGTTTTTTACCAACGTTTGATGTGCTTCGGCCAATCCCAGTTCCCACGGTAAGCCCGCATGTCTGATTGAGCTTAAAGGAGAAGCCCCGGTTCCGCCGTCAGCGCCTGAAATCAATACTACATCCGCATTGGCTTTGGAAACACCAGCGGCCACAGTACCTACTCCGGCCTGTGAGACTAATTTCACATTAATCCTGGCCGATCGGTTGGCATTTTTTAGATCAAAGATTAACTGTGCTAAATCTTCTATGGAGTAAATATCATGATGTGGAGGAGGTGAAATTAAACCCACTCCGGGAGTGGAATGTCTTACTCTACCAATCCAATCATCTACTTTATGGCCGGGTAGCTGACCGCCTTCTCCTGGTTTGGCACCTTGTGCCATCTTTATTTGTAACTCATCTGCATTGGTCAGGTAATGGCTTGTAACACCAAATCGTCCTGATGCCACTTGTTTAATGGCTGATCTTTCCCAATCGCCATTGGGTTTTACTGCATAACGAATTTCATCTTCGCCACCTTCGCCACTATTACTTTTAGCGCCAATACGGTTCATGGCAATGGCCAGAGTGGAATGCGCTTCATGTGATATAGAACCAAATGACATCGCACCGGTAGCAAATCTTTTCAGTATTTTTTCGGAAGATTCTACTTCTGAGAGTGAAATGGGAATCCGCTTTTTAAATTCGAACATTCCTCTTAAAGTGAGAGTGTCTCTAAGTTGTTCATTTATTTTAGAAGCATATTTTTTATAAAGCGGGTAGCTGTTTGTTCTGGTGGAATGTTGTAGTAAATAAATTGTCTCAGGATTAAACATATGTTTTTCACCTCTTTGATTCCATTGATACACACCTCCAACTTCCAACCTCTTTTTAACATTTTTCCTCAATGGAAAAGCCTGTGCATGCCTCACCAATACTTCTTTGGCCAAGCCATCGAAATCCATTCCTTCAATTCGGGAAATAGTGCCGGGGAAGCATTTCTCTATCACCTGGCTGCCAATACCTAAGGCTTCAAATATTTGGGAGGCCTGGTACGATTGCAAAGTACTGATTCCCATTTTAGATAAAATCTTCAATAATCCATAACCAATGGCCTTCTGATAATTATCTACAGCCTCTTTTTTAGTGAGCTCATCGCCCAATAACCCTTTGTCGTGCAGTTTTTGAATACTCTGAATTGCTAAATATGGATTTATTGCGCTGGCTCCATATCCTATAATAGTGGCAAAATGGTGGGTTTCCCTCACATCTCCTGCTTCTACTATTATTCCTGTTTTGGTTCGTAAATTTTTGCTCACTAAATGATGGTGCACTGCCCCTGTTGACATTAAGGAGGGGATAGGAGCATAGTCTTTACTGATATTTTTATCGGATAGTATTAAAACTACTTTGCCTAATTTGGCCGCTCTTTCTGCCTGGGTACAAATTGCTGCAATTCCTTCTTCTAGTCTTCCTTCTTTGCCGTCGGCCTTAAATACACAATCGATTTTTTCATAGCCAAAGCCCATATCTTTCAAATAAAGGAATTTGGCAATGTCAGAATCTAGTAAAACTGGTTGAGAAATATGCACCTGTTTGGTATGTGCGGCACTTTCTTTTAATATGTTAAGGCTGGCACCCACTCTGGTGAATAATGACATAACCATTCGCTCCCTTATCGGGTCAATTGGCGGATTACTAACCTGCGCAAAAAGCTGTTTAAAGTAGTTGGAGATATGCTGGCTTTGCTGGCTAAGAATAGCTAAAGGCGTATCGGCTCCCATAGAACCAACAGGTTCTATACCGCTTCGTGCCATATCGGCTAATATTACTTTTAGTTCTTCTGAAGTATAACCGTAAGCTTTTTGCTTTTGCAGTAATATGTCATCTACCAATACTTCCTCTTCAATTTTCGGGTCAGGTAGAAGGCGTAATTTTACCCTTTGGGCAATTATCCAGTCAGAATATGGTTTGTTATGCGTGATGCCGGCTTTAATTTCATCATCAAAAAGGATTTGTTTTTTTTCAATGTCGGCCATCAGCATTTTTCCCGGCTGTAGTCTGCCATTTTGGATTATATCTTCCGGTGGAATGATCAATGCACCACTTTCGGAGGCAATAACCAAACGATTGTTTTTGGTAATACAAAAGCGTGAAGGTCTTAATCCGTTTCTGTCTAAAGTGGCACCTACTTTTTTGCCATCAGTAAAAATCAACGCAGCCGGACCGTCCCAAGGCTCCATTAACGAAGCGTGGAATTTATAAAACGCCTTCCTCTCTTTGTCCATTAAATCATTGTCCTGCCATGCTTCCGGCACTATCATCATCATCACATGCTCCAGCGGGCGGCCATCTAAAACCAGCATTTCCACAATGGCATCAAGATTGGCAGAATCGGAATGTTCAGGATTGGTGACAGGTAATAATTTTTTCAATTCATCATCTGAAAATACATCTGATTCAAAGCTGGCCTCCTTGGATTTCATCTTTGTTACATTTCCTCGGATGGTATTTATTTCACCGTTATGAGATAAAAAACGAAATGGCTGCGCCAGCTTCCAATTAGGGAAGGTGTTGGTAGAGAAGCGTGAGTGAATAATAGCAAAAGCACTTTTCAGTCTTTCATCACGTAAATCATCAAAAAATAATCTGAGTTGGTTGGTGCGTAATTGCCCTTTATAAATGATAGTTCGGGTAGATAAGCTACATACATAGAAAGCCTTATTGTTTCCCTGCACCTTTTGACCAATAAAATGTTGGCTGTAGTTTCTTAATACAAAAAGCTTTCTTTCAAATTCTTCCTCACTGATGCTTTCTTCAGGCTGAATAAATACCTGCTCTATTCCCGGCTCCACTAATTTAGCACCTGTTCCCGGTACTTTATGGTCCACCGGTACTTCTCTGTAGCCAAGTATCTTCAGTTTTAGATCAGTGGCATTTTGTTTAAATACTTCTTTACACCTGTCGGTAATTTGTTTCATTCTTGGGAAGAACAACATTCCTATTCCCACAGGTTTTTCATTATTTATGCTGATATCAGCTTCTTTAGAAACAATATCTATAAAATCTTTATCTATTTGAAGCAGTATGCCTGCACCATCGCCCGATTCCGCATCAGCACCTTTCCCACCTCTGTGCTCCATGTTTTCCAACATATCAAGTGCGTCCTGGATTAACTGAAACTCCTTTTTTCCATCTACATTTATAATGGCGCCTATGCCGCAGGCATCATGTTCAAAAGCCGGATTGTAAAGTGATTTGTTGTCCATATTGATGATTTCCAATGAATTGAATGAATAATATAAAAAATAAGTAAGTAATCCTGAAAACCTCTTGGCGGGTTAAAATCAAATTAAATATACTTAGTGTTTAATTTACACTAACTT
This sequence comes from Marivirga sp., assembly GCA_041642185.1. Classification (GTDB taxonomy): domain Bacteria; phylum Bacteroidota; class Bacteroidia; order Cytophagales; family Cyclobacteriaceae; genus Marivirga. The sequence continues at coordinate 8,694 of JBEPWY010000034.1, read as the reverse complement.
AATCAAAAATCAAATTTTTTTCCTGTATTTATATAAGAATAACGGTAAAGAGGGAGATCAGTTTATTACCAGGCAAAGCATTTCTGAATAACCGAGTCTGAATGAGTGGCGTAAAAATTGAGACTGCTTGAATTCGCTTATATCTTTTTATATTGATTTATTACTCGATTTAATTCCGGTTGCAAAAAACAAGGCGATAATTAGGGCTGTTAATATTCCTGCATTTGAATTTTTACATATATTTCTTTTCATGATAAATGTGGTTAGAGTTTAGCATTTATTTCATTAGTACTGAGAGTAATCATTTTCTTTACAGTCTCTCCAAAATTATTTTTGAGACAGAATAAAATCAATATTAAAAACCTTCTATACAACCACTTAGAAAATTTTGATATGAAAATTGGAAAAATATTATCTTATTTACATCCTTATATAGATTACCTAATCATAATAATATGAATTCACTTTTTTCTTTTTTAACAGGCATTTTATTACTGGTCCAATTAAATGCATTCGCACAAGACAATCCAAAATGGTTACGTTATCCGGCCATTTCACCAGACGGAAAACACATCGTTTTCACTTATAAAGGGGATTTGTATTTGACGCCTGCCTCAGGTGGTGATGCAAGTCAAATTACTTTTCATGAAGCCCATGATTTTATGCCGGTATGGAGTAAAGACAGTAAAAAGATTGCTTTCGCCTCTGATAGATATGGCAATTTTGATGTTTTTATCATGGAGGCAGCGGGTGGTGCGGCCGCCAGGTTGACTTTCCATTCTAATGATGAATATCCTTATTCTTTTTCTGAAGATGATCAATTAGTTACTTTTGGAGCCGTGCGTCAAGATCTTGTGACCCACAGGCAATACCCGACGAATTCCATGCATGAGCTTTACCAGGTGCCTGATACAGCTGGCAGAGTCAATATGTTGTGGACTATTCCTGCAGAATTGGTCCAGTTTAATAAAGAAGGCTCTAAAGTTATTTACCAGGATAAGAAAGGCGGAGAAAGTGACTGGAGAAAACATCAGGAATCGGCCATTGCAAGAGATCTCTGGCTATACGATGCTAAAGATGATACCCATGAAATGCTTACTTCATATTATGGAGAAGATAGGAATCCATTATTTTCCCCAGATGAAAAATCTGTTTACTATTTGAGTGAAGAATCTGGAAATTTTAATATTCATAAACTTGATCTGGACTCACCAGAAGAAAACAAGCAACTGACTAACTTGAAACAGCATCCTGTCAGGTTTTTGAGCATTTCAGATGCAGGTAAAATGAGCTTCGGTTATGATGGTGAGCTTTATACCTATAGGGAAGGGGGGCAACCAAAAAAATTGAATATTAGTATCCGAACACAAAATGTCTCTAATCAGGACAGCTATATTTCTATTGATGGAGGAGTGCAGGAAATGTCTATATCTCCGGATGGAAAAGAAGTTGCTTTTATTGCCAGAGGAGAAGTGTTTGTGACTTCAGTAGATGGTAAAATGACTAAGAGAATAACCAGTACACCCGCTCAGGAAAAGTTTGTCAATTTCTCTCCCGATGGAAAATCCCTTGTTTATGCAAGAGAAACAGGTGATAAGTGGTCGATCTTTAAAATTGAGAAAGTGCGAGTTAAAGAAGAACCTTTCTTTTTTGCCTCTACTCTTCTAAAAGAAACCTCTCTAATCGATAATGAGCATGAAAATTATTTGCCGGAATATTCTCCTGACGGCAAAAAATTGGCTTTTGTAGAAAACAGAAAAACTTTAAAAGTTATGGATTTGTCCAATAGAGAAACTGTTACTTTACTAACCTCTACTGAGCTTTTCCATATGCGCGACGGTGACCAATATTTCACTTGGAGCCCGGACAGTAAATGGCTATTGGCTACTTACAGGCCAACTATGCCCAATTCAGAAGTGGTATTGCTTGATGCCAGCGGAAAGCAAAAAATGAAGAATTTGACTCAAAGTGGCTATAGCGATTATAACCCTAAATGGGTAAATGAGGGCAAGCAAATGTTGTGGTTCAGTAACCGCGATGGATTAAAGAGTTTTGCTACCAGTGGCGGTACTCAAACTGATGTTTACAGTATGTTTTTCGCTCAGGATGCCTGGGATAAGTATCAAATGAGTAAAGAGGACTATGATTTGATGAAAGAAATAGAAAATCTGGGTGAAAAAGACAAGGAAGAGGGTGAAGATAAAGAGAAAGATAAAAAAGATAAGAAGAAGGAGGAAAAGGTTAAGGATTTGAAATTCGACTGGGATCAAATGAAGGAAAGAAAAGCACGCTTTACCATTCACTCTTCTTCTTTAAGCGATGCGGTGCTTTCCAAAGACGGGGAGAAACTCTATTATCTGGCAAGCTTTGAAGATAAATATAATCTCTGGACCACAGAACTCCGAACAAAAGAAACCAAACTGGAAATGAAACTTGATGCTAAATATGGCAGGTTGGTTTGGGACAAAGAAATGAAAAACCTGTTCTTGCTTAGTGATGGCGCTATATTTAAATTAGATATGGAGAAAAGTAAAAAAGAAGCTGTTAAAATAAATGGGGAAATGCTGCTCGATAAAGAAGCAGAGAGAGTTGAAATGTTCGAACATGTATGGCTCAGAACCAATGGCATTTTTTATACTTCAGATATGCATGGTGTAGATTGGGATAGTTTGAAAATAGAATATCAAAAATACCTACCTTATATTGGGAATAGTTATGAATTTGCGGAAATGATCTCTGAAATGCTGGGGGAATTAAATGCCTCTCATACAGGAGCTAGGTATAGTGGAAGCATTAAGGAATCAGACGCAACCGCCTCATTGGGAATTTTTATGGATTATGATCACAAAGGAGCAGGTATAGAAATAGCAGAAATTATTAAAGGTGGCCCGCTTGATAAAGCCAAATTTGAAGTTGCTAAAGGAAGCATTGTTGAAAAAATCAACGGACTGGAGATAGCTAGTAACAAAGATTTGGCACAGTACCTTAACAGAAAAGCAGATCAGTTTACTTTGCTTGAAATTTATAATCCTAAAAATAAAATACGCAAGCAAATTACTGTAAAGCCTATTTCTTTGGCTACAGAAAGAACATTGCTATATAAAAGATGGGTAAAGCAAAATCAGGACGAGGTGGAGAAATTAAGTAACGGCAAATTGGGGTACGTACATATACCCGGCATGAGCGATGGGCCTTACAGAAATACCTATGAAGAAATGATGGGTAAATTTCATGACAGAAAAGGAGTGATAGTGGATACACGATTTAATGGAGGAGGAGATTTGGTAGCCGATTTAGCGATGTTTTTTACCGGAGAGAAATTTATCACTTATGCTACTGAAGAACGTGAAGTGGGCTATGAGCCTACTTTTCGCTGGACGAAACCTACTTTGGCTATGTTTAATGAAGCCAATTATAGTGACGGGCATTGCTTTGCCTGTGGTTATACAGATCTTAACATTGGTAAAACGGTAGGTATGCCGGTACCTGGTACCTGCTCATTTGCTGGCTGGGAAGGCTTGCCTGATGGCACCCGTTGGGGCACAGTGCCTATTAGCGCAAAAGACAAAGGTGGTAATTGGATGGAAAACAATGAAACCAAACCGGATATTCAAGTAAAAAACATGCCGGGCGTTATCGCCAAAGGTCGTGATCAGCAACTGGAAAGGGCAGTGGAGGAATTACTTAAAGATGTGGAAGGGAAATAATAATTGTAATTCAGAGGAGAAAAATCATTTCTCCTCTGAATTCATTACGTTTTTATCGCAGATAAGTCTTCCAAGGCATTATCAAGGTGTTCATAATGAAATTTGAATCCTCTATTCAGCAATTTTAGTGGAATTACGCGCCTGCTTTTTAAAATTAGTTCCGGTTCAGTTCGAATAATAAATGCTCCAAGCTTCAAAAGAAATTCAGGAATTGGTACCCCTAATGGTATTTTAAAAGCTTTTCTGATTTTTTTCATTAGCACAGAATTAGTGAGAGGGAAAGGAGACGATGCGTTATATACCCCGCTTATCTCTTTGTTTTCAATAGCAAATTCAACTATTCTATTGAAATCCATTTCGTGTAACCAACTGAAATATTGATTTCCATCCCCTTGTTTACCTCCTAAACCTACTTTAGCTAAAGCTTTTAAAGGCTTAAAAGCACCTCCGCTTTTACCCAAAACAATAGCTGTTCGTAAAATAACTTTACGGGTGTCATTAAGTATGATATCATTAAATACCTGCTCCCATTTTTTGCAAACATCCACCGAAAATCCAGATCCTATTTCCCCATTTTCCTCATCCATTTCCTTATCTAATGAGTGCCTGTAAATGGTGGCTGAAGAAGCATTGATCCAAACCAACGGAGGATGATTAAGCTGTTTTACGGCCTGTCCCAGAATATAGGTGGAATCAATCCTGCTGTTATAGATTAACTGTTTGTTCTTTTCTGTGTAACGACAATCCACAGATTTCCCGCTTAAATTGATAAGGGCATATGAGTTTTCCAGTGAATTAACCCAGTAACCAAAATGGGCACCATCCCACTTTACATATTCAAGCTGATCAGAATTTAAATGATGCTCTCTGCTTAATACAGTAATATGATAGCCTTTGGTTATAAAATATTTGATCAATGATTGGCCCAGATAACCACTGCCACCTGCTATGACTATTTTTCTCATCTTGTTAAATTTTTTAGGTAAAGCTTATATGATAAGTAGGTAAAAATAAAGCCAGTAGCCATGGAATAATAAACAGTAATATTCCATATTGATCATGCTTTAGGGTCAGTAGAGCAAGTATAATCACTGACAAGCCGAAATGTGTTAATACCAGCATATTTCTTGTTCTTTTGAAAAGAATTAGGAAGAACGAGGCGATAAATTGTATCGCCCCGATTATAGCTTGTAAAATCAAAAAAAAGATCAGCAGCAGGTCGTTAAAGATTAATGATAAAGCAATAATGCCTGCGGCTGCACAAAGAATTAGCTGTAAGTTAAAATTAAAGCGGATCATTCTGCCTGTAATTTAAGTTCATGCTTTGCTTTACTTCTAAGTTTAAAAAACACAAAGAGATTAAAGAAATGCATCCCTCCTAAAATGAGAATGATTGAGCCTATTTTTTTACTTAGTTTCTCAATTAAAATCTGAGTGGTTTCTATTTCACCTATTATTTGTAAAGTATAAACAGCATAGCCAATATTGATCAGGTAAAATCCTACCACCAATAATTTGTTAACACTATCTGCAAGGGCCTCATCTCCATGAAATATCTCAACAAGGAATATTCTTCCACTTTTAAATAATGTACTGGCCACCCACACCGTAAGTGCGATGGTGCATGGGATGTAAATCAGGTAACTTAGTATGTTATAATTCGTAATATATGTATTTAGGTTAAACTTTCATTATTTACATAAGTTTCAGAAAGTATTGAAAGTTTCTTGTAAAAAAATATTACAGCTTCATCAGTAATTTATAAAACCAGTTTTTGTCAGATCTTGTAAATTTCTCAATCATGCCATCCACTTTTTGTGTAAAGCCTTTCAAATCTTCTGTTACATTTTTAAATTCATTAGTCAATTTTTCGTTATCACCAGAAACATCCTGAACTTGCTCCAGTACTTTAAGTATTGGAGCAATTTCCCTTTTTCTTCGCTCTTTGGAAACTTGTCTCGCCAACTCAAGTATATCCTTTCCTGTAGAAAAATATTCTTTTCTTTCACCTATTCTATGCTCTTTCTCCACTATTCCCCAATCAATTAACGCCCTGATATTCATATTGGCATTACCTCTGGAAATTTTTAATTCTTCCATAATCTCTTCAGTGGTTAGTGCTTCGGGAGAAATTAACAATAAAGCATGAATTTGTGCCATGGCCTTGTTGATGCCCCAGCTCGACCCTAAAGTGCCCCAGGCTTGAATGAATTTGTTCTTTGCTTCAATGTATTCCATATAAAAACAAATGTAATAAAAGTTTTTAAACTTTCAATAAATATTGAAAGTTTATTTTGTTAGTTAAAATTTTTCAGTAAACATGTATGAAGGTTGATTACGGCTAACCATCCTTTACTGAAGAAATTTGATCTGTTAAAGAGGGTTTTATGCTTCTATTATTTATGTAATTATAATTGAAGACCGCTTATTCAAAGAACATTTCGTAATTTGCTTTTTTAATCAAAAGGCCATTGAATAATGAAGTGTTTCAAATTATCTCTTTACTTACTCTTAGCAGGATTTAGCCTCAACGCGCAGGATTTTCAGACGCCATTTGAGCTTTCAAATGGCACAAAAACAGCTACCTATGAGCAAGGAATCAATTACTATCAATCATTAGCTGACAAATTCCCACAAATACAAATGATGGAAATGGGGCCGACTGATAGTGGTGAACCACTTCATTTAGTTATTCTTAATAAAGCAGAAGAATTTGATTTGTCGAATATCAAAAACGGAGAGAAAACTGTTTTCTTGGTCAATAATGCCATTCATGCAGGCGAGCCTGACGGAGTAGATGCTTCCATGATGTTATTAAGGGATTTGGTCCAAAAAATTGAAGATCATCCTTTTTTGGATAATGTAGTTATTGCCGTTATACCTTTTTATAATATTGGTGGTGTGCTTAACAGAAATAGTGTTTGGCGCGTCAATCAAAAAGGACCCGAGTCTTATGGCTTCAGGGGCAATGCAAAAAACCTTGATCTAAATCGTGATTTTATTAAAATGGATTCAAAGAATGCCTTTTCATTTGTTGAAATATTCCATTCACTTGATCCTGATCTTTTTGTAGATACTCATGTGACCAATGGTTCGGACCATCAACATGTGCTAACAATTTTAAGCACCCAGCATAATAAATTAGGAGGCCGACCAGGGCGTTACCTGGAGAGAACTTTTGAGCCTTTAATTTTTAAAAAGATGATCAATAAAGGAAATGATCCTGTTCCTTATGTGAATGTACACGACAAATCTCCTGAAGAAGGATGGACGCAATTCTGGGATGCAAATAGATACTCGAGTGGTTATACTGCTTTATTTCAAACTATAGGTTTTATGACAGAGAGTCATATGTGGAAAAATTATGAAGAAAGAGTGAAAACCAATTATGATTTTTTATTAACCATTGCTGAATTAGGTGGCTCCGAAAAAGATTCAATAAAAGAAGTGCGGAGAATAGCGAAAGAAAAATTAGTACAGGCAGATTCTTTACCTATTCTGTGGAAAATTAATAAGAATGAATTTAAAATGATCACATTAAAGGGGTATGAAACTTCCATGCCTGAAAGCGAGCTAACAGGACAGCCTTTACTAAAGTATCATAGAGATAAGCCATTTGAAAGGGAAGTGCCTTTTTTTAACGAATATGGAGTGACCAAAAAAGTACTTGTTCCGGATTATTATATCATTCCCCAAGCATGGCATAAGGTGACAGAAAGATTAAAAATCAATGGTGTTAAAATGGACCAATTAGGAACGGATAGTACCATAAATGTGGAATATTACCGTATTAGTGACTTTAAAACAGTGGGAAATGCTTATGAAGGTCATTATTTGCATTATAATACAGAGGTTGAGCCAGATACTGTTGCTATTAATTTTAGAAAAGGAGATTTTATCATTCCTCTTAATCAGGAAACAAAAAGGTATATAGTTGAAAGCCTGGAACCTGAAGCCCAGGATTCCTTTTTTAATTGGAATTTCTTTGATTCAATTCTTCAACAAAAGGAAGGTTTTTCAGATTATGTATTTGAAGAGAAGGCTCAAGCAATTTTGGACAGCTTAAGTGAGGAACAGCAAGGAGAGTTCGCTCAGCTAAAAGCAGAGGATTCTACTTTTGCTCAAAGTAATTATGCGCAGCTTGATTGGATATTCAAGCACTCTGTCCATTATGAGGATGCTCATTTAAGATACCCCGTATACAGGCTATTTAATTGATGAGAAAATTTCTTAAAAGCCCTTTTCTGAAATTGGCACTTGGCATTTTGCTTGGCGCATTATTAGGATATCTCTTAGGAAACATTTCTCTGGGTATTGGAATTGGTTTTGCTTTGGGCTTAGGTTATGGTTTTATACTTGGCCGCGGTGAGTAATTCTGAGCACACATATTATCGATCGATACGAGAGTTGGGCCTGGCTGAAGGAGCCACTCCTGAAGAAATTAGAAAGGCATTTAGAAACTTATCCAAAAAATATCATCCTGATGTTTATGCTCTTGATGCAGGTGAAAGGTTTAAAATTATCAATAGTGCCTATTTATATTTAAAAAAACACCCGGAACCACCACAGGCAGTTTATCATTCACGGGTCAATCAAACGGTTTATCAGGAGGACTATAAAGAAGAGTACCGAAGAAGATATTGGGCCAAAAAACAAAAAGAGGTCGAGCTGAAACAACAAATGTTGCAATGGGTCTTTACAAGAGTTAGAGTAATAATATTTGCTATTGTACTTTTGAATATATTATTAGCCGTTGATTATCTGCTTCCTAAGCAAACGATGGAAAAAGAATTGCTAAGCACACAAAGCTTTAGCAAGAGCTATAATGCCCGTGGCGGAAGGATAAGAGAAAGCTATACGCTATTGCATTTTAATGAAGGTTATGAAATAAAGATCAAACATGATCACTCAAGAATGTTTGAAAAGGGCGAGAATTTCATGATATCATTAACTTCTATTACCAAAGAAGTATTAAAAGTAGAATCGC
>JBEPWY010000033.1:0-16591 GCA_041642185.1 Marivirga sp. | reverse complement strand
TTAACGTTAACTTACTATTTATGGGAAAAGGAGATAGAAAAACAAAAAAAGGTAAAATTGCAATGGGTTCTTTTGGTGTTACGAGAGTGAAGAAAGCTCCTGCGCCTGCTGCTACAACAACTAAAGCAAAGGCAAAACCGAAAGCGAAAGTTGAGCCAAAAGCAGATAAAGTAGAAAAAGATAAAGCTGCCAAGCCTGCTGCAAAAACAACAAAAGCTAAGGCAGCTAAAAAAGATTAAAATATTTCATTAATAATTTTGTGATATCAAATTCTGCATATACATTTGCAACAATGGCAATAGAAATGACAAATAAAATCTGGTGGTGGACTTCTTTTAACTGAGAGGGCAGTACCGGTATAAATGATATTCATGAAACCCGCAGACTGCGGGTTTTTTTGTTTTTAATCAGAAATAGCAAAATGAAATTAATAGTAAGCAAAAATTGGTGGTGGCACTTTACAACTTAGAAATAAGGATGAAGAAAGCCACTATGTAAAAAATTTAGGGCTTGTCGGATATCCGGCAAGCCTTTTTTTATGACTAAAAATTAATTAGATAAATGAAAATAAGAAAACAACACATTACGATGCCCGCTGACTCTTTTACTCCCGTGGGCTTATACCTAAGGTTGAGAGATCAGTTTTCAAACACCATACTTTTGGAAAGCTCTGATTACCACACCCGAAGAAACAGCTTTTCCTATATCGGCGTGCAGTCGATAATAGATATTCAGGCCGATAAGCATCATGTGAGAACGAATATTGAAGGGAAAGAGACTGAGGAAACTATAAATGATCCTCTTAAAGTTTCTGAAAAATTAAGAGAATTTATATTTCAGTTTGAATGTGCTCCCATTCTCAAAAATGAAGATTTTGAAGAAAGCGTTTTCTTTGGTGCCACAGGTTTTGATGGCGTACAATTTTTTGAAGACATTACTTTTGAAAAAACACGTGACGATATTCCATTCCTCAGGTATCACTTCTATCGTTTTGTGATTGTTTTTGATCATTTTAAAGATGAATTACATGTTTTTGAACACCAACTGGACAAAGAATATGACCTTAAGCTGGATGATTTGGTAAAGGTGATCCTGAACAGGTCTATTCCACAGTTTAAATTTTCTAAAACAGGTGAGGAAAGTTCTAATCAAACCGATACCGAATTTTTAGACATCATCAGAAAAGGAATTAAACATTGTGAGCTCGGAGATGTTTTTCAAATGGTACTTTCCCGCCAATTTTCACAGAAATTTAAAGGCGATGAATTCACTGTCTACCGAGCCTTAAGATCTTTAAATCCATCCCCTTATTTGTTTTACTTTGATTATGGCGATTATAAACTCTTCGGATCATCCCCCGAAGCACAGGTAAGTGTGAAAGGAAATAAAGCTTTTGTTAACCCAATAGCCGGCACCTATAAAAGAACAGGCGATGACACAGCAGATGCAGCTTTAGCGGAAAAATTGCTGAACGATGAAAAGGAAAATGCAGAGCATACTATGCTAGTTGATTTGGGTAGAAATGATTTATCCAAAAATGGTAAAAATGTTAAAGTAGAGGTATATAAGGAAGTGCAGTTTTATTCTCACGTGATTCATTTAGTAAGTAAAGTAAGCGCTGATGTAGCTCCAAAATCGTCCATTGATTTATTGGGAGATACTTTTCCGGCAGGTACCTTGAGCGGAGCGCCAAAATACAGGGCCTTGGAATTAATTAATCATTATGAGCCTTCAGGCAGGGGTTTGTACGGAGGAGCAGTTGGTTTGATCGGTTTAAACGGTAATATGAACCATGCCATAGTGATCCGATCCTTCGTGAGTAAAAACAATGAGCTGAAATACCAGGCTGGTGCCGGTATTGTAGCTTTGTCAGACCCTGACAGTGAACTGCAGGAAGTACATAATAAATTACATGCCTTAAGAATGGCCATGGAAAAAGCGGAAAATATGTTTGATACACAAAAAGCAAAACAATTATGAGCCATATCAATATTCTTTTGCTGGACAATTACGATTCCTTTACTTATAATTTAGTGGAAGTAATCCGTCAGGAGGTTTCGTCTGCCAAAGTAACGGTAGTGAGAAATGACAAAATAAATATGGAAGAAGTGGGTCAGTTTGATAAAATCTTACTTTCACCTGGGCCCGGAATTCCTGAAAATGCAGGAATGATGTTAGATTTAATTAAACAATATGCTCCTGAGAAACCAATATTTGGTGTTTGTCTTGGTCATCAGGCTATAGGAGAAGTTTTCGGAAGCCAATTGATTAATATGAATACTGTAATGCATGGCATCCAAACTGATATTCAGTTACAAAAACATTATCTTTTCAATGATATGCCTGCGGATATAAAGGTTGGCAGGTATCATTCATGGATGGTTGATGAACAGACATTGGGAGCTGATTTGGAAATTACCGCTAAAGATAAAACAGGTCAGATAATGGCCATAGCACATAAAAAATATGATGTTTGTGGCGTACAGTTCCATCCTGAATCAGTAATGACCCCTGAAGGTGCGAAAATGATGAAAAACTGGATTGCTCAATAAATTAATAGTGGCTACTAAATATATCACTCTATACATATAAATAGAAATGAAGGACATACTTAACAGATTATCACAATATAATACCCTCAGCCAGGCTGAAGCAAAGGAAATTCTGATGCGGATTGGCCAGGGAGAATTCAATAATTCTCATTTGGCGGCATTTATGACCATGTTTATGATGCGGCCCGTTACAGTGGAGGAACTATCAGGTTTTCGAGATGCATTAATGGAGCTTTGTGTACCAATCGATCTTTCATCTTACGATGGTATGGATCTCTGCGGTACCGGAGGAGACGGTAAAAACACCTTTAACATCTCCACATTGTCGGCTTTTGTAGTAGCGGCCTGTGGGCAGAATGTGGTTAAGCACGGTAACTATGGCGTTTCATCTAAATGTGGAAGTTCCAATCTGCTGGAGCATTTCGGTTATGAATTTACCAATGAGCAATCAGAGCTGGAAAAACAGCTGGACAAAAGCGGTATTTGTTTTTTGCATGCACCAAAATTTCACCCTGCCATGCGACATGTAGGCCCCATTCGTAAGGAACTGGGTGTAAAAACATTTTTCAATATGCTTGGGCCTTTGGTAAATCCTGCCAGACCTAAAAAACAAATGGCAGGTGTTTTTGACCATGAACTGGCCAGAATTTACGCCTACCTATTTCAGGATACCGATGTCCAATTTGGAATTGTTTACGATTTGGAAGGCTATGACGAATGTTCGCTTACAGGACAGACGAAAGTGTTTTCCAATAAAGGCGAGGCAGTGGTCAATCCGAAAGATTTTAAATTGGACCGTATTGAAGCGAATGAAATTTACGGAGGTGAAAGTATTGAGGAGGCTGCTAAAATTTTTACTGATATATTAAAAGGAGAGGGAACAAAAGCCCAAAATCAGGTGGTGTTTGCGAACACTGCTCTGGCTTTGCAGGCAGCAGGCAAGCATGAAGATTTAACTGATGGAGTGCAAGCTGCCGAAGAAGCTATACGATCAGGCGCAGCTTATAAAGTTTTTAAAGAATTATTGATTCTGAATTGAAATTAAAATGTGCTATTCATTTTTAGCACGCTAAATAAAAATATTAAAAGTCTAAAGACCAGTACCATATGAACACACTTGAAAAGATAATAGCATATAAAAGAGATGAAGTGAATGAAGCCAAAAAGCTTTATCCGATTGAGCTTTTAAAACAAAAGATGTTTTTTAACGCAAAAACTGTTTCTCTTTCTGATTATATTAAAAGAGAGGATAAAACAGGTATTATCGCAGAAATAAAGCGTAAATCTCCCTCAGAAGGTTTTATCAATAAGCATATTTCCGTAGAAGAAGTTTCAATAGGCTATATGCAGGCAAGTTCCAGTGCACTTTCAATTTTAACGGACGGCCCTTCTTTTGGAGGCAGCTTAAAAGATTTGGAGATAGCACGTAAATTCAACTATTGCCCCATCCTCAGAAAAGATTTTATGGTAGATGCTTATCAGCTTTATGAGGCTAAAGCACATGGTGCAGATGCTATTTTATTAATTGCTTCTGTTTTAAGCAAAACAGAAGCGAAAGATTTGGCCGATTTAGCACATGAATTGGGTATGGAAGTGTTGTTGGAAATTCACAATCAGGAAGAACTTGATTCACATCTTGATACTTATGCTGATTTAGTAGGGGTAAACAGCCGTGACTTAAAAACCTTTTCTACCAATTTGGAAACGGCAAGTTCTTTGGTTGCCCAGATTCCTGACAGCTATGTTAAGGTGGCGGAAAGTGGAATTAAAACACCTGAAGATGTTTTAAGGTTAAGAACTGCAGGCTTTAATGGTTTTCTAATAGGCACAACATTTATGAAAAGTGCCAGACCGGATAAAGCTTGTCAAAGATTTTCACAACAGTTAAGAAATTTAACATCCTCTAATGTTATCGGCTAAACTTAAAATCAAAATATGTGGAATGCGTGATTTTGAGAATGTGAAAGATGTTCTCAAACATCAACCCGATTATATGGGCTTTATCTTTTATGAGAAATCTAAAAGGATCGTCACTGAAGATCAGATGGAGAAGTTGTTGAAGCTTAATTTTGGCACTACCAAAAGGGTAGGGGTTTTTGTGAATGAATCAACGGATAAAATCATAGAGTTATTTGAAAAAGGATATTTTGATATAATTCAATTACATGGAGATGAAAGTCCTGAAGATATTACAAAATTAAAATACCAGGGGATAGAGATCATTAAAGTTTTTTCTGTGGGAGAAGATTTTGATCCTGCCATATTAAAGAAGTATGAACAAATATCTGATTATTTTCTTTTCGATACCAAAGGCGCTAAGCGTGGCGGAAACGGAGTGAAATTTAATTGGGAGGTACTTCAGGGTATCAAGATAAACAAGCCATTTTTTCTGAGCGGAGGACTTGAGGTGACGGATTTAAAGCTGGCTCAGTTGATGGGGCTAGATAATATGATTGCGCTGGATTATAACAGCAAGATTGAATTATTACCGGGTTTAAAAGATCTGGATGAAGTAGAGAAGTTATTAAAAAATTGATTTAAACATATAGATTATGTCAAAATTAGATATTAAAGTAGATGAAAACGGATATTATGGTGAGTTTGGAGGTGCTTATATTCCTGAATTGCTACATCCGAATATTGAAGAATTAAGAGATCAGTATTTACAAATAATTGCAGAACCTTCCTTTCAGGAAGAGTTTCAAGCTTTGTTAAAAGATTATGTCGGTAGGCCAACTCCTTTGTTTCTGGCTAAAAGATTATCCGAAAAATACGGAGCAAAAATTTATTTAAAAAGAGAAGATTTAAATCATACCGGAGCACATAAAATCAATAATGCTATCGGCCAGGCTTTGGTAGCGAAAAAATTAGGGAAGCGAAAAATTATAGCTGAAACCGGTGCAGGCCAGCATGGTGTAGCTACTGCCACAGCTTGTGCTTTAATGGGGCTGGAATGTATTGTTTTCATGGGAGAGAAGGATATTGACCGTCAAAGGCCCAATGTAGAGCGAATGAAAATATTAGGAGCAGAAGTAAGGCCTGCTACATCTGGAAGTAAAACTTTGAAAGATGCCACCAATGAAGCCATGAGACACTGGATCAATAATCCAAATGATACGCATTACATAATAGGATCAGTGGTGGGGCCACATCCTTATCCGGACATGGTTACCCGTTTTCAATCTGTAATTAGTGAAGAAATAATGCAGCAACTGCAGGAACAGGAAGGTAAAAACTCGCCTGATTATGTAGTGGCTTGTGTAGGTGGCGGAAGCAATGCAGCCGGAGCTTTTTATCATTATCTCAATAATGAAAGCGTGAAATTAATTGCTGTAGAAGCTGCGGGCCATGGAATTGACAGCGGAGAAACAGCAGCCACTACTGCTAAAGGAAGTTCAGGTGTTTTGCATGGTTCTAAAACCCTGCTCATGCAATCTGACGATGGACAGGTAACTGAGCCCTATTCCATTTCGGCAGGTTTGGATTACCCTGGAATAGGCCCGCTTCATGCTTTTTTATATGCAAGCAAAAGAGCCCAATTTGAATATGTAACTGATGACGAAGCCATGCAGGCAAGTGTAGAGTTAAGCAAACTGGAAGGGATTATTCCTGCAGTGGAAACAGGCCATGCGTTGGCTGCATTAAATAATATTAAATTTAAAGAAGGAGATATCGTAGTGCTGAATTTGTCCGGCAGAGGAGATAAGGATTTACAAACCTACATTAACTACGGTAAATATTAAATTAAGCCAAACCATGAGCAATAGAATCGAACAAACTTTCAAACAAAAAGACAAAGAAAAACTCACTATCTATTTTACTGCCGGATACCCCGCATTGGAAGATACCAACACTATTTTAAAAGCATTGGATAAAGAAGATGTAGATATTATTGAAATTGGGATACCCTATTCCGATCCTTTGGCTGATGGGCCAACCATTCAGGAAACCAGCATGAAAGCACTGGCAAATGGTATGAACCTGGATAAGCTTTTTGAACAATTAAAAGATTTAAGAAATATCACTCAAAAGCCTGTGTTCTTGATGGGGTATTGCAATAATGTGCTTAAGTATGGCACAGAGGCTTTCTGTAAAAAATGTGCTGAAGTAGGAGTGGACGGGTTAATCCTTCCCGATATGCCTATGAACGAATACCAGCTTCAGTTTAAAAAGTTTTTTGAGCAGTATGGACTGAAAAATGTATTTCTTATCACCCCTAAGACTTCCAAGGAGCGCATTAAAGAAGTAGATGCGCAAAACGGCGGCTTTATTTATATGGTAAGCAGTTCTTCTACTACCGGAGGAAGCTGGCAGGACAGCCCTGAAAGATTAAACTACCTGGAAAGGATAAAAAATATGAATTTGAAAACGCCGCAAATGATAGGCTTTGGTATATCAGATTATACAGCACTTAAATTAGTAAATCAGTATACTGATGGTGCTATTGTGGGTAGTGCATTTTTGAGAAACCTTGATCCTGATAATTTAGAAGGAAGCATAGAGGAGTTTATAAAAGATATAAGAACTGAAAAAGCTTAACAATTAGAAATCGGCATTATCAGCCATCCCTCTCTATTGCATTGTCCCGCTCTAAGCGGGAAAGAGGGACAGAGGGTGAGGCCATAAACAAAAACAAATGATACTCCAATTAGAAAAAAGTATAGATACCAATCAGAAAGATCAGCTGATTAAAGATTTACAAAAGTTCACCAAATCAGTAAATGAGGTGCAAACTCAGAAAGGGTTTTACCTGGTAGCCCTGGAGAATAATAACATTGATATCCGTGACATAGGGCAATTACCTGGCGTAAAGGATGTGCATGTAGTTTCTGATAATTACCAGTTGGTATCTAAAAAATGGAAAGTAAATCCTGCACAAATTCATTTGAAAGATGGCTCTGTCATTTCTCAAAACGACTTTTCCATTATGGCAGGTCCTTGTAGTATTGAAAGCGAAGAGCAGGTAGATGCTGTAATTGCTCATTTGGTTGAGAATAATGTGAAGGTTATGCGTGGTGGAGTATACAAACCACGCAGCTCTCCTTACTCATTTCGTGGATTAGGAATGGAAGGCTTAAAAATGTGGTATGAAAAAGCCAAAGCGGCCGGTATATTAATTATCACAGAAGTAATGCAGCTTTCTCAGGTGGAGGAAATGTATGATTTTATCGATATCTATCAGGTGGGTGCAAGAAATACGCAAAACTTCAATTTATTGGATGAGTTAGGCAAGGTGGATAAGCCGGTGATGATCAAAAGGGGAGTAAGCGGCACAATCGAGGAGTTGTTGTATTCTGCGGAATATGTTTTTAGTGGAGGAAATGAAAACCTGATATTGTGTGAACGTGGCATTCGTACATTTGAAAATATGACGCGTAATACATTGGACATTAACGCTATTCCTGTATTAAAAGACAAAACACATTTGCCTGTTATTATTGATCCTTCTCACGGAATTGGCATCAGGAAATTTGTAGAGCCTGTAGCATTAGCCGGTATTATGGCCGGGGCAGATGGCGTTATCTTCGAATTGCATCCTGATCCTGAAACGGCTATGTCCGACGGGCAGCAATCTTTATACTTTGAGGAATCAGCAGCTATGATCAGAAAAATGAATATGGCTTATGAGTTGAGAGGGGAGATGAATTAAAAAATTTCTTAAATTACTACTACTAAAAGGAGCTACTATTTTGTAGCTTTTTTTATGCTCAATAATATCTTTATTCCTGATTTTAAGTAGATTAACTTATAATGTTATAATCTTATCTTCAAAATCTACTTATGTTATTGTTTATACATTATAACAGTTTAGATTTGTCCTTTAATTTTAAATAAAACATAAATGAATAAACTTTACCTATTATTATTTTTATTTACAACTGCTTTTGTGAGCAACGCTCAGGAGACTTGCGAGACCGCTTTAACGGCAGTTGAAGGAGTAAATTCAGTTCCTGAAACTACGGAAACGCATTACTTTTATACCTATAAAACACCCTCTGATCCTGTAAAGCTGATTATATCAGCACCCGAAGGGAAATCAATTTGGGTGACTTGGAATACTTGTGGCACTCAATATTATGAAGCAAATAGCTATGATGGTAAATTAACTATTATTGAGCCTAAAGCGGAACGAGATTATTTCATAAAGATTGAAGCAAACGACGGTAGTTTTGATTGGAATTTCTCAGTGGCCCCGCTGGAAACAGGTGATAATTGCAGTTTAGCGGATGTAGCCGATGATGTGAATGAAAATGTTCTCCCTGAAACCTCATCTCCACATTACTGGTATTCTTATACGATGCCTGAATCTGATAAGAAATTGGTTATCAGTTCTGAAGTGAATAATATGGTGGAAATATATAAAGGAGATTGTTCTACTAATTCGATAGTGGGTTCAAGTAGTGGAAACGCCATAGGAACCGGCCTTTTAGCAGGTGATCCTGTTCTTATAAAATGGTATGCTGATGGTACAGGAAATTTCACATGGAATCTTAAAGTGGAAGATTATTCAGTTGGTGAAATATGTAAACTTGCTATCGTGGCAAATGAAAAAAGTGAAGGTGTTAACAATGTGCCAGAAACAGAAGCTTCTTCTTACTGGTATAGTTTCACTATGCCTGATGTTAACGATTCAAGAATTTATTTCGACTGGCCATTTATGGTTGATGCTACTATATATAAAGGAACTTGTGATAATTTAACCGATGAGAGTAATGTGTTAGGCGGATCCGGTTTTTATGTAACTGGTTATGAGGCAAATGAAGAATTATTTATCAGATTAAATTTAAATGGAGAAACAAATTTTGAATGGACGATCGAAGTAATAGTACCTGAACTAGGTCAAGATTGCTCTATTGCAGATACTGCTTATATAGGTAGTAATACAATACCGGCAACTGAAATGACTGATTATTGGTATAAATACACCACTTCTCCGGATGAAGTAGGTAAAAAATTGCAAGCCGTAGCAAAGAGCGGCATTGAAATGTCGGTTTATAAAAATAATTGCTTTGGAAACTCAATGCTTCAAACAAGAGACAGCACAGTTTTTACTATAGATACTGAACCGGAAACTGATTATTATTTCAGATTTGATAAATTACAAGGCGGTAATTTTGAATGGACATTATTATTGACTGATCCTGCTACTGGAGATATTTGTGACGATCCTTTAATTGTGGAAGAAGGCCAACATCAAGCTGATTATACTCCTCAGTGGTATAGTTTTACGGCTGCTGATAATGCAAGCTATGAAATATCCTCTACTGTTGAATCAAGCGATAAAGACACCATACTCAAAATATATGATAGCTGTGGAGGTAGTATTCGTGCGGAAAATGATAATGCAAGCTATAGTACTTATCAATCAGAACTTAATTTGGATTTGCAAGCAGGGGAAACCATTATGATTCTTTGGGAATCAAAGCAATATGAAACTTCGGAAGGGTTTACCTGGTCTGTTTACAATACCTCCAGACAGCAAATCACTTTTAATAGTTTAGCGGAAAGAACCTACGGAGATGATGATTTTGAATTAACAGCTACGGCTTCTTCAGGGCTTGCTGTAATTTATACTTCTTCAAATACAGAAGTGGCTACTATCACCGGAAGTATAGTTACTATAGTTAATGCAGGTGCCACCACTATTACTGCAAATCAAAATGGTGACGAATCAACAGAAGCCGCGGTTCCTGTTAGTCGTGAGCTTATAGTAAACAAAGCCGATCAAACAGTAAGTATTACTAAAATTGAAGATAAAACCGTAGTAGATGGAGATTTTGAATTGGAAGCTTCTGTTAATACTGGGCTTGAACTTACTTATGAAGTAGAAGGTCCGGTAACATTAAATGGTTCTGTGTTGAGTTTAACCGGCGAAACTGGTACGGTTACTGTTACAGCAACTCAGTCAGGAAATCAAAATTATAATGCAGCATCAGCATCCATTACTTTTAATGTGCTGGAAGACCCTTGCTTGAATTTTGAAATTTCAGAAGCAGCTATTGAAAATGTACGCTGTTATGGTGAAGCTAACGGCAGTATTACTGTTACGGTAACTGCGGGTGAAGCGCCATTTATTTATAGTTTAAATGAAGGAACGGCAGTTGAAAGCAATATTTTTAATAATCTTTCGGCTGGAGAATATTTTATTTTGGTAACTGATGCTAATGAATGCACTACAAGTGTAACAGCTGTTGTGGAACAACCGGATTCTCTTTTTATCCAGGCTGAGGTAATAGAAACAACAAGTATAGAAGGTAATGGAAGCATTAGTTTAGCAGTTTTAGGTGGCACAGCCGATTATAGTTATAATTGGAGCAATAATTCCACCACTCCAAACATCAATGGCCTTGTTGCAGGTGAGTATACTGTTGAAGTGACCGACGGGAATGGTTGTACTAAAGAAGCAAGCTTTACGGTAGGTGGAGTAACTGCAAATTCTAAATCATTAAGAAGTGATTTAGTGCTTTATCCTAACCCTGCTAAAGATTTGTTAATACTAAAACATATTAGTAGCTCTACAGCAGAAATAAGTTTATATGATGCTAAAGGTAAATTACTAAAGACTCATCCAACTACAGGAATGGAAACGACTCTGTTTATCAGCGATTTGTCTGCTGGATTATATTTTGTACAAGTAGGTCAAAATGCTCAATTGCATAGATTTGTTAAAAAGTAAGAAGAGCATAATCTTTGCCATTTAATCGTTAAGAAATATAATTAGATTCTATATATTTTATAAAAAGAAAGGGCTGCCAATTACGGCAGCCCTTTTTTTTACTCCATTTATATTTCAATTATTTTTTGCCGATAGCAGGTAGATTTAATTTTAACTCAATATTAAATAATCTGCCAATAAATGGTGAAGCTGTAAATTCTCTTATTTCAGCATCAAAAACATTTGTTACCTGCCCTGAAACAGTAAGTTTATCATTAATATGATAACCAAGGCTAACATCAACATTTACAAAACCGCCCAGAGGGCCATAATTCCATGTGTCTGTGCTACGTGCATCTTCTACTATAGGAGTGCCTCTGTAAGTTAAGTCTGGCTGTGATTTTGCAGCAATTTGGAAGCTGGAGAAGTAATCATACTCTTGAACCCATCTGGTAAATAAGGTACCAAAGAACTTTGTTCCGGAATAATTCAAACCAAATCCGGCCCTGTGGTTAGGTGAATTCACTAGCACATCTAATTTATTTACTACACTATCCTTATTGAAATCATTTTCCAAATTATCTTTATTTACATAATAGTCGAAGTAGGAGTAGTTAAAGTCTATGCTTAAATTACTTGTGATTGCATAATTCACTCCAAGATCGAACCCGTAGGTATTTACTTTTCCAAAATTCACATAAGTGGCAACTAATCCATTATAAAAAGAATAACCATCTTGTACCTCAGACATTGGCTGATCCCCTCTTTGAGTAGCTACACCTACTACCGTTACAGGGCTCAAAAAATCTTTTGATATATTGAAATAGGCGTTTGCATCTAAAAATAATTTCTTAGATGGGGCTCCTTTATACCCAATTTCAAAAGTTTGTATTTTTTCGACCTTTTGTTTTTCAACTTTTGTGCCGTCAGCTAATGTAAAACCTTCTGCATTTCCCAATATAAGACCACTAAACAAATCACCATACATATTAAGAATGGTAGGGGCGGCAATTCCTTTGCTATAAGTTAATCTCATAGAGCCATTTCCAAGTTGTTTAACAATCCCTCCTTTTGGCACAAAATTGAAACCGTATATTTCATGGAAATCTCCCCTTGCAGCACCTGTTATTTTAAATCCATTACCGAACTTATAATCTAGTTGAGAGTAAAAACCTATCTGGTTAATAGTAATAAAGTCATTTTCATCTTCATCCAAAAGATAAGTACCATGGCTATTAGCCATATCCCTCTGGAATTGAGAGCCGATCACATAACTAAAGTCACCAAATGTATTGTTGTGCTGTATCTCTGCATTTATTCTTCTGGAGTCATCAACAAATAAGGCCCCACTTTGATAAGAAAATTCACCTCTGGCTTCAGCATCAGTTAAACCTGCATCAATTCCTCTGTAGTATTGTTTGGTTCTTTCATCTATAGCATAGGTTGAATCAGTTTTACTGGTAGTATAATAAGCTTGTGCAAACCATTTATCAGAAATAAATTTCAAAGTATAATGATTAATTCTCCAATCATTTATCTGGTTTCTTCCAACATTGGTAGGAGCTAAGTAAGTACTGCTGCTTCCTCCCCAGGTAGCAACTAACTCGGCATTGTCGGTGACATTATAAACCAAAGAAGCATTGCCTTTTAAAAATTCGAAATCATTATCAAGTTCAAATTCTTCATATCCTTCTTTTACACCATCAGGAACCAAATTACCTTCCGGTCCTTTTCTATCTATATATACAGAGTCTGTAAATTCAAATTCAGTACCCCTTGTATATTCTCCTGAAACTCTGAAGGAGAATTTGTCATTAATAACTTGTGCATGTCGCAATCTCCCGGTAAATAAGTTCTGATTGCCTGCTCCCAAAGCAAAAGTAGTTCCTTCTGATGTTCTTGGATCTTTCATAATGGTATTTACTAAACCGTTATGAGCATTTGGACCATAAATTGCCGCGTTGGGTCCAAGAATAACTTCTACCCGGTCAACATCTTCTTTTATGAAGGTAGATAATGGTCCCATGGGTAAACCGGTTGCAATCAAAGTGGCAAATCTGCCATCGTTAATCTGTAGGTTTTTAGCGTTGAAATTACTGTTAAAACCTCTGATATTTATTCCTGTACCAATCACTCCTGATCTCACAAATTCCACACCTTTTACCCTTGCCAGTAATTCACCCACATTAAAAGAGGGTAGTTCACTTATTTGTTTAGAATCAATTACCTGTATGGTGGCAGGTGTTTCTGTGATTTTTTCTGCCTTTCTTGTGCCGGAAACAACTACCTGGTCGGCCAGATAAACAAAATTAGATTCCATAATTATTTCACCAAGATTAGTCGTTCCCTGAAAGTTTACCTCTTTCTTATCAAAGCCAATAAAGCTAAATGTCAATGTACCTGATTCTTTGCTGGTTTTTAGCTCAAATATCCCATCAATATTAGTTGAAACACCCTCTTGTGAGCCATTAATTGAAATATTCACACCAGGAAGAGGATCATTCGTATCTCCATCCAATACCTTTCCGGTAATTATGGTGTTTTGTGCGAGCAGGGTACTTGCCGATAAAAGGCAAAAAGCCCAAAAAATAATAATTAGCGTTTTCATAGTAGTTTTAAGGTTTAATTACTTTTCATAAAATTTATCATTAACTCATTTACTTTTTCTGCTTGTTCAAAATGTACAAAATGACCAGCCTCATCAATCATTTCCAATTTGACATTAGGAATATTTTCTTCTGCCAGTTTACCAATCTCTTCAGTGCTCATTTCAGGGTGTAAATATTTATTGGGGATTAACTTATCCTGTTTTCCATACACTACCAAAACAGGTGCTTTAACCTCTTTTAGTTTGTCAAAAACAGGTTCGTTAAGCATACCCATTACTCCTTGATTAATTACATAATAATAATCCGTTATTTGCGGATCGTTTTTGATGATCATCCTATCATCGTACATAAACTGGGCTTTCTCATCCATTTGGTAGAAATTCAGAGAGAGATTAATTTTATATTGCTCATCAGTTAACTCAGCAAGGTTTTTTACAGATGAAGTACTTTCAAAAATTTTTATTTCCTGCTTAGTAAAAGTCTCGATACCTGCTGGAGCCATCAGCATTAAACTTTCAATTTTTTCTGGCTGAGACAAAGCCATACTTATGGCTATTTGGCCTCCCATGGAATGGCCTGCAATATGAAATTTTCCAATTTCAAGCTTATTCATTAACTGAAATAAATGTTTGGAATGAAAACTCATATCTGCCTTATATTTATCTTTAGAGGATTTCCCATAACCTGGTAAATCAACTACAATACATCTATAGTATTTGGAAAGCTTTTGTATGTTATGTTTCCATGCCGGGGCATAACTACCCAAGCCATGTATAAAAAGTATTCCTTCTTCATTTTTACTTCCTTCATCTGCATAGGCAATTTGAACTCCTTCTGCTACTTCCTTATAGTTAATATCAAATGGATATTGCAGCTTTTCAAACTGTTGCTGTGCAGCCGCGTTATGTGTATTTTTCATTGAAAAAAACAGGCTAATTAAAATGAATAAAATTAATGCTCTATGGTTGAAATAATATTTTGCCATAATTTAAAATATCAAAATTAACTTTATGTTAAATTGATTATGCTAAACTATGAAGACTGTTTTTAAGGTGATAAGGGAATATATTATAATAGGGGTTGACTTTAATTGTTAGTATTAATAAAAAAATACTGTATAATAATTTTTACAAAGAAAATACTTTAGTAAAAGGGGTGTGACTATACTTTAAAAAAGTTCAGGAATTATTCTTTTTGTTACTGAAAATAACTCATTCACAGCTTTACTTCGGTTACTGATTTTGTCATAAATAATAAGAAATGATTTAGTATAATCTTTTAATTCCTCAAGTTCAATTCTTTCGTGCTTATAAGAGGCCGCATAATAATACCATTCTAAAGTAGCTACTGATTTTATTTTTTCAAGATATTTCTTTTCTTTTTCTAATAACTTAAATTTTGCTATAGTATGAGTGATTTTCCGGTATTGGCCATTGAGAAATAATGCTCTAAAGTAAATAGTAAAAAAGAAATGCCATCTGTGCTCCAGTAATTCTTTTTTATAGGCGTTTAGGAAAATTTCGGCATGTGTAATTGCTTTGTTAATTTCTCCCGAATCAGTCAGGCAGCGGGCATAAGAGGCTACAAAACTTACTCTATGATGAAAATTGGGGCTTTTATTGGCTTCCGGAAATGCTTCTCTCATTAATGAAAGCGCTTCTTTAATTTTCCCTTTTTTTAATAATACCGTATTTAAATTATTAACATAATGCAAATAATCACTGTTTTTCACTCTAATGGAAAGATATCCGTATTTCTCAGCTAAATCCAGTTGGTTAGCCTTACTATGAAATAGTAAACGATTACCGTAGTAGTTAATAAGTATGCGTTTACTATAAAAATTTCCTGATTCCAGTAAGGGCTCAACCTCTGCAAAAAGATTTTCCATTTTCTCCTGCTGGTTGTAATTGTAATACAGGAATATAAGTCTTACTAAGGCATAATAGCGATTCATTCCATCAATCATAGGGTCTCTAAAAATCGTCAGCAGCCAATTCTCCCAATGCTTGGATTCCTTATCGTTAAAAGTGTATTGGTTAGTAATATCATAAGTAGCTTCCTGTATACGGCTATATACTAACCTACATTGATCATAGGTGTTTTTATAGCGATTAACAAAATTCACCGCCTCGTTATACTCCTTATGGCGCATTCTTACCAACAAATAATTTAAGAGATGCATCGCCAATTCGAAGCGCTTCATGAAATAATAATGAGTGGTATCAGTATTTTTGATAATGGTTAATAGTTGTTGTTCATCGGCTGTATTAATATCATCTTTCATCAGCTTTTGTTCTAGCATAATGAGTATATCAAACTCCTTGTCCACATCAGCTATTTCCAGCTTTTCTGTTATCCAACGAATTAGACGCGAGTATTTTCTTTTATCGATATGGGTGGAAAAAATAGGCTGATTAATTACTCCGGCAACAAATTCATGAGTTTGCTTTAAGATGGTGAGGTTCTCGGGATCTGCAAATTGCTGAATATTTAATAAATAAGTTGTTTCATGCGGCAGGAGGCCAGCAACAAAATCATTAAATTTTTTAAGTTTCAGTTTTTTCAAGCTTTTTAAAAGATAGTATAGTTACCAAAGCTATTGAAATTAAGCAGTTTTATATACAAAAGCAATTAAAATTTACAAGCAGAAATTATTTTTAAAGGGCAATTAATATGAAGGGAATATTATTTTAAAGATTTTCTGTCAATCTTGCCGGTATCATTTTTAGGTAAATCGTTCAATATCTCAAAATATTTAGGCACCTTATATTTTG
>JBEPWY010000032.1:0-16679 GCA_041642185.1 Marivirga sp. | reverse complement strand
ATAATCACTAAATATTTGATAAACTTCAGGCTCCGTCAGGAATTTGTTTTCACGTTTTAGTCCTTCCAGTATGAGCTTTTCAGTTTGCTTTTTATCGATATGGAAATCTTCTTTACTTTCAGCTTCGGGTTTTGTTCTCAACTGTTGGTATTTAACCACTGCAGCGCAGGCAGAAACAGCATGATTACCAAAACGGTAGTAAGGCACCTTCTTTTCTGAAAGAATATCTTTCACTTTTGACTCAGGATTAAAATCAGCAAAAGCGGCCAAAATCATTTTACCCCTCTGCTTTGCCTTTTCCGCATATTTACCAATGCTACGCGCTATTTCCTCCATGTCCGTCATCAGTTGTGGTGTACAAAGAAAAAGCAGAATGTCCATTTCCTGTGAGTCGATTAATATTTTTAAAGCTTTTTCGTAACGTGTTTCATCAGCATCACCTACTAAATCTATCGGATTGTTAAAACTAACAGTTGCCGGCATGTCAGCTGATAATTCCTTTTGTAATTCTTCCGAAAGAGAAGGTACTTTTAAGCCGGCTTTTTCTGCTGCATCCGATGTAATAATACCAGGTCCTCCGGCATTAGTTATGATGCATAATCTGTTCCCCTGAGGTGCTTGTTCTGTAGAAAATGCAGTGGCGCAATTTAGCATACTCTCCAGATCAGGCATGCGGATAATGCCGTATTGTTCAAAAAGGTGGTCCAGAACTTCATCGCTTTCTGTTAATGCACCTGTATGAGAAGCCGCCGCTCTTTTACCACTCTCGCTTCCTCCTGATTTTAATACAAATAGTGGCTTAGGGTGAACCTGCCTTCTCAACTTATCAGCCAGAGAAAAGAATTTTCGGGCATTCTTAAAATCTTCCAGATAAGCAATAATGACTTTTGTTTGTTCATCCTCCATATAAGCTTCAAGCAAATCGTTTTCATCGCTTACTGCTTTGTTACCTAATGAGGCAAATTTGGCAAAATTGAATTGGGCCTGAGCGGCATATTCCAGTGCATAGACCCCAACAGCACCACTTTGGCTAATAAATGAGATATTTCCTTCAGCAGGATTTTGCTTAGCAAAAGTACCGTTCAGGTTTACTTTTCTGTCAGTATTTATTACTCCTAAACAATTAGGACCTAATAATGCCATATGATGTTTTTCAGCAATGGAAGCAAGCTCTTTTTCTAATTTTGCGCCTTTTTCATCCACCTCCTTAAAGCCTGCCGAGATCACTACTACAGCTTTAACTCCACGGTTAGCGCATTCCATCATGGTTGGCACAACTGCATCGCGGGGCACTACTATAAAAGCTAAATCAATTTTATCTTCAATATCTTTTATTGAGGGATAACATTTTATGCCCAACAGCTCATCAACCTTGGGGTTAACAGGGTATAATTGTCCATGGAAATGGCCATCCAATAAATTTTTAAAAATGCTTCTGCCAGGATTGTTCTCCCTGCGGGAAGCACCAATTATAGCAATACTTTCAGGTTCAAATAATGCTTCTAAGGAATGAGTCATAATTTTAAGCGTTAGAATGGGAGGAGGAGAATTATTGAGCTAAATAACCACCGTCTATAGGGTAATACCCTCCTGAAACAAACGAGGATTTATCAGAACTAAGCCATAGTACTAGTTCTGCTACCTCATTGGCTTCTCCCATTCTTCCAATAGCATGTT
The DNA here is from genome assembly GCA_041642185.1 of Marivirga sp. Classification (GTDB taxonomy): domain Bacteria; phylum Bacteroidota; class Bacteroidia; order Cytophagales; family Cyclobacteriaceae; genus Marivirga. The sequence continues at coordinate 15,002 of JBEPWY010000032.1, read as the reverse complement.
TTTCAGCTAAAATTTTTTTCGTGTCTTCATCCAGGTTTTCATCAAGCAGAGGCGTTTTAATAAAACCTGGTCCAACTGCGTTCACCCTGATTCCCTGGGCCGAATATTCTAATGCTGCATTTTGCGTAAGACCATTTACTCCATGTTTAGCTGCCACATAACCTGCTGCGCCAGCAAAACCTACTGATCCTAAAATAGAAGAGTTGTTGATTATAGTGCCGCTTCCCTGTTTTAACATTTGACCAATCTGATATTTCATACAATAAAAAACACTGCTTAAATTAGTGGCAATCATTTTATCCCAATCCTCAATACTCATATCTGCAATAGCTTGCATATTGCCACCAATGCCTGCATTATTAAATGCAATATCTATACGGCCAAAATTATCTATTGCTTGCTTAGCCAAATTTTCACAATCTTTTGCTTTGCTTACATCTGCTTTTACAAAAATTGCTTCGCCTCCTCTCTCTTCTATATCTTTAATAAGATTTTTCTTTTCATTATCGTCTATATCCGATAAAACAACTTTTGCGCCATGATCAGCAAATAAAAATGCTGTAGCTTTTCCAATTCCTGATGCTGCACCGGTTACCAGAGCTATTTTTCCGTTGAAATCTTTGTCCATGAGTCCTTAATTTTAAAGTTGAGTATTTTAATGGTTCTATTAATTAAGACGTGCTTTCAGGATAAATGACTGATCAAAACATAAATAAAGTGAAGCTAAATTGTTACAGGACTACTATCTGATTATTAAAGCCTACTACTCCTTCTGTATATGCCACTTTTTCAGCGGCGACTCTCTTGGAAATCAGGCTCAGTACCTGGCCTTTTAAAGTCACCACTCCATGTTTTACTTCTACAACTATTTCTTCAGAATTAATAAGTGGACTTCCTTCCAGGGCTGCTTTAATATTTTTTGCTATAAATTCATCACTTTGTTCATTGGTCCAAACTACATTTAATTTGTTAATGACATCAACAACTCCGGAAATGCTATAAGCATTATTTTCAGCTGCTAATCTTTTCCAAAACGCATCAACAGAACCTTCCAATGTTACCACCCCTTTATTTACTGACAATAAAATTTTCGCTGATTCCAATCTGTTATCCCATTTCAACATGTTTTGGACCGATTGTTTAATTTCATCATCTGTTAAAATGATTATCTCTTCCGGAAATGTGACCATGATATTATTTTCTACAAAATAAATTCCAGCCACACCCAAAGCATCTTCTTCAGCTGCTAATTTCTCATAGTATGTAGGTACCGTTCCTGATAAAATAGCTTTGGATTCTGAAACTTTTACTTCAATATCGGATGATAAGACTCTGTTGTCCCACATGAGCTGATCTCTGATCATTTTTTCTATTGTGTCTGCTACAACGGCCATAGTTTTATAGGTAAAATGGTTCAATTCAAAAATTTGACGAATATTTAAAAGACAATTCCGACCACATAGCTTTAGGAACTATTTAGCCAGATTAACAAGTCAATAATTCTTGGATTGCCTATACTATTTCCATTTGATTATTAATGGCAGTCACACCTGTGGTATAAGCGGCTTTATCAGTTGCAATTCTTTTTGCGACTAAATTTGGTGCTTTGCCCTTCAAAGTGACTTTCCCATTTCTAACTTCAATTTTTACATCTGCAACATTTATTAAATTACTTCTTAGTAATGCATTTTTAATATCTTCTGCTATTCTTTCATCTGTATATTGGTCTGCCCAGCCAACATTAAGATTATTAACTACATCAATTACTCCAGAAAGACTATAGGCCAGGTTTTCCACTGCTTTTCTTTTCCAAAAAGCATCTACATTTCCAATTAATGTTAATATTCCTGCATCAACGTTTACATTAATAGTAGTTGAATCGATACGTGTATCCCATTCCAGCATGTTTTTTAGTGATCTTTTAATCTCAGGGTCTGTTAAAACAACTGTTTCTTCAGGGTAGGTAACTGATATTTTATTCTCCACGAACATAATGCCCGGAACCCCCAAAGCATCTTCTTCAGCGGCCATCATTTCATGAAAGAAACCTACTGTTCCTGTTAAAATAGCTGTTGAATCAGTCACTTTTACTGTTATTTCATGAGCAGCAACGCGATTGTCCCATAACAACTGATTTTCGATTAATTTTTCTTTATTTTCATCTACTAAAGGCATAATTTCAAGGTTCAAAGGTTAACATGTGCTTACTTTTTTATTACGCAATTCACAGGGGAATATGTTGCCCCTCATTGCATATTTAAATTAAAATAAAATCAATATTTACAATCACAACAGCAGCCCAGTTAGCCACCACAGAAAAGCTGATCTTCAATTAATTATAAAATTGTTTTCTCTAATACTTATATAATTCAAGTACTAAATAAAGTTTAGGATTTTTAGAAACAGATTTATCTTGTGGGGGTGCCTTACCGGTAAAGCAAATGATGTATTTTAAAAATTAGCTATTTATGAAAATGCACTTTTTTCATAAATTAAAGTGGTGATGTAATAATTTAAATATTTTTCGTTTTTAGAAACTACTCGTATATTTCAGGCTCAAGTAAAAATATGGTCAATCCTTCTGAAAACCCCTTTTTAGGGAGTGCATCTTCAATGTATCAAAGCAAAGCGGCTCTTAAGTGGGTTGCCCTTGCTTTTTCCTTAATTATTGGTGTCGCATCAGTATTTTATACAAATAGTATAGTAGAGGAATTAAAGGAAAGGGAAGAACGCTATATTGATTTGTATGCCAAAACCCTTGAGTATACGATCGATCCCGATAACAGTGATAATCTTATTTTTATTTATCAGGAGATTGTTGTGCCAAATAATTCCATTCCCATTATTGTGGTGGATGCTGATGGCAAGCCCACTGGCTACAGAAATGTGGATGTTGATAGCTCTCGGCAAACCGATGAACAAATAAGTGTAATCCTCAATAAAGAACTGGCTATTATGGAACAGGAGTATGAACCGATCAGTATAGTTTTTGATTCTAATTCTGACAATAGCAGTTTCTCCAATTATGTCTATTACCGTAATTCCGATCTTATTTATCGATTGAGGTACTATCCGTATATTCAGCTTTCAGTGATTGCAGCTTTTGTTTTTTTCGGTTATGTAGCGTTTAGTTATTCGCGCAGAGCCGAGCAAAACCAGGTGTGGGTTGGGCTGGCTAAAGAAACAGCACATCAGCTAGGAACGCCTCTTTCTTCTTTAATGGCCTGGCTGGAGATTATGAAAATGGACGATGACCTGAAAGATAAAGAGGTTACTCAGGAATTGGAAAAGGATATTGATAAGCTTGAGTTAATCACGTCACGCTTTTCAAGTATAGGTTCTGTACCCGTAATGACGGAGCAAAATTTGTCTAAGGTGATTCAATCCACGGTTTCTTATCTGCAAAAGCGGGTTTCTAAAAAAGTAGAGATACACTTTGACTGCAAGGATGATTTGATATCAGCAGAAATAAATAAACCATTATTTGATTGGGTTATAGAAAATCTTTGCAAAAATGCTATTGATGCAATGAGTGGAGTAGGTAAGATTACTATCATGCTTAAAGAAGGTAAATATGGAGATGTACTGCTTGATATAAGTGATACCGGAAAAGGTATTGCTCCTGGCAAGATTAAGGAAATCTTCCAACCAGGTTTTTCCACTAAAAAAAGAGGCTGGGGTTTAGGGTTAACTTTAGCCAAACGCATTATTGAAAATTACCATAACGGAAAAATAAATGTGAGAGAATCAGTGGTCGATCAGGGAACCAGGTTCCGAATTATCCTTAAAAAATGAAAATGACAAGTCATTTATTTCAATACTTAACAAATCCATTATTGAAATAATATTGTATTAGTTATTTTTTAACTACTTTTGCAGACTAAATGATGAAAAAAATCAATAAAATAAAGACAACAAGTAAAACTGCTATGGCAATGTCAGGCATACTCGTTGCGTTTTTATTGTTTTTTCAACAGCCTTATTCTTATCAATTATCTGTTCAGGATAATAATATAGCAACTGAACAAAATGACGATTCTGATAAAGCAGAATATCAAATAGTTGCTTATGAGGTACTAATCCCTGTACTTCAACTAAATTTATTCCACTCTTTTGATTTACTCGTAGAAACTCAAATATCAGAGGAAATTCAATTCACAGAACTTCCTTCCGATAATAAAGTATTTCATAATTATTTTGAAACGCTTTTTAGGCAGATTATATCGCCTAACGCCCCTTAATCACTTTACTTACATCTAATTTATAGTTGCCGGATTCTCTGGCTACTTATTAAAAAACAACTAACAATAATTAACAATATACTATGAAAAATAAAGGTTTTATCGTGTTCATGACGGTAATCGTAACGCTTTTATGCGTTTATTATCTGTCATTCACATTTGTTTCAAATGGCATTAAAGAAGATGCTACTGAATATGCAAAGGATGAAACAGGCAATGTTGACTACTCTAAAAAGCAAAATTATTTAGATTCGGTTTATAATGAGCCTGTTTATAATCTCTTAGGTATAGAATTCACCTATAAAGAAGTACAGGATTTAGAATTAAACCTGGGTCTGGATTTACAGGGTGGAATGCATGTAACACTTGAGGTATCCCCTGTAGATATTATCAAGGGCTTAAGCGGAAATAACGAAGATCCTGAATTTATTGCAGCCCTTGAGCTTGCTCAGGAAAGACAAAAAACAAGTCAGGAGACATATGTAAATCTATTTTACGAAGCTTTTAATGAAACTGCGCCTGATACAAAATTAAGTACTGTGTTTGCTAATGCAGCTAACAGAGGTAAAATTGGTTTTGACACTGATGATTCAGAAGTTTTAAGAGTAATCCGTGCGGAAGTGGATGACGCTATGGACAGATCATTTAACATCTTAAGAACTCGTATTGACAGGTTCGGAACATCTCAGCCAAATATTCAAAGACTTGAAAATACTGGTAGAATTCAGGTGGAATTACCTGGTGTGGATAACCCAGAGAGAGTAAGAAAACTTCTACAAGGCGTTGCAAAACTAGAGTTTTTGCAGGTTGTAGAAATTAATCAGGTAAGCGATGCTTTAACAAAGGCCAATGAAATTTTAGTAGAAGAGCAAAAGGCTCAAAAGGAATCTACAGAAGAAGGTGAAGAAGCAACCGAGACCGCTCAAAGCGAAGATTTAGCAGATTTATTACAAGAAGATGAAGCTGCTGATACTATAACTGCTGAAGGAGATACATTATTAACGGAAGAAGATACTAAACTGGATTCTTTAGAGGCAAGTCAAAATGTTTCTCCATTATTTAGTTTAATTAAAAGCCAGAACGGATTAGTTTATGATGTTATTGATACCTCTAAAATAAACAGTATTATCCAAAGAGAGGATATCAAAAGTTTATTTCCAAGGAATACTCGTTTGATTTGGGATGTGAAGGCAAGGAAATTGGATGATGGTATGGAGTTATTAGAGCTTTATGTGGTTCGTACATTAAGAGGCGATAAAGCTATGTTAACTGGTGAGGTTATTAATGATGCCCGTCAGACTTTTGACGAGGTTGGTCAGCCTGCTGTTGATATGAGCATGAATGCTGAAGGCGCCAGAAAATGGGCTAAAATCACCCGTGAGAATATCAACAGTAGAATAGCGATAGTACTTGATAACTATGTTTATTCAGCTCCTGTTGTTAATGTTGAAATTCCGAATGGTAAATCTATTATATCGGGAAATTTCACCATAGAAGAAGCCAAGGATTTAGCAAATATTTTAAAAGCAGGATCTTTACCAGCCCCAACAAGAATTGTAGAAGAAGCTACCATTGGACCAACTTTGGGTAAAGAATCACAGGCACAAGGTATTCTTTCTATTGTTGCAGGTTTAGGAATGGTGGTTATTTTCATGATTGCGTATTACGCAAAAGGTGGTATAGTTGCCAACATAGCCTTAGTGTTTAACATCTTCTTTATATTAGGTATTTTAGCTCAGTTAAATGCAGCATTAACCTTGCCGGGTATTGCAGGTATTGTATTGACTATTGGTATGTCCATTGATGCAAACGTTCTGATTTTTGAGCGTATCCGTGAAGAGAGAAGAAATGGTAACACTTTATTAAAATCTATTTCTGCAGGTTATGAGAAAGCTTACAGCTCAATTGTTGATGCTAACGTAACAACTTTCCTTATTGGTGCTATTCTGTATTGGTTAGGTCAGGGCCCTGTTAAAGGATTTGCTATTACCTTAATGATTGGTATTGCCTGTTCATTTTTCTCTGCTGTTTTCATAACTCGTGTAATCATTACCTGGATGAGTAAAAAAGGTGATGACAGTAAAATATCATTTTCCACTCCATTTTCTAAAAACTTGTTAAGTAATATTTCTTTCAACTTTATGAGTAAAAGAAAGATGGCCTATATTGGCTCAGGGATTGTTATTGCTATTGGTATAACTTTGATGAGTATCAATGGATTAAATCTTGGTGTTGATTTTACAGGAGGTAGATCTTATATAGTTCGCTTTTCAGAGAAGGTACAGCCAACTGAGTTAAAGCTGGCTCTTGAGCAATCTTTTGATAATAAAGGCACAGAAGTGAAAACATATGGGGCTAATAATATTCTGAAAGTAACTACATCTTATTTGGTTGGGGAGGAATCTACCGAAGCGGATAATACAGTTCAGGATAAATTAATTGAGGGTATTTCAGCAACAACAGGAATGACTTATGTGAAGAATGAGTCTGGAATGGGAGAGAATGCATTTTCAATCAGCGGTTCATCTAAGGTAGGTGCTACAATTGCTGATGATATTAAAAATGCTTCGCAGCAATCAGTTATTTTCTCGCTAATTGCTATTTTCCTTTATATATTAATCAGGTTTAGAAGATGGCAATTTGGTTTAGGTGCTGTAGTGGCGTTATTTCATGATACATTGGTTGTTTTATCAGCCTTTGCCATAGCCAAAGCATTTGGATTTGTTTTTGAAATAGATCAGGTGTTTATTGCTGCTATACTTACTGTTATTGGTTATTCAATTAACGATACAGTGGTTGTGTTTGACAGGATCAGAGAGGCATTGGGTATAAAATCCAAAGTATCAAATGAAGAAACCTTTAATATGGCTATTAATAATACTGTCAGCAGAACTATAATGACATCCATGACTACATTAGTGGTTATTTTGGTGTTATTTATATTTGGAGGCGAAGTGTTAAGAGGATTCTCTTTTGCTTTGTTAGTAGGTATTTTAGTAGGTACTTATTCTTCCATATTTATAGCTACACCAATTGTATTGGATTTAGCCAAAAGGAAACAAAAGGCAGTAGAAGCTTAATGTTTAATTGATTACCCACAATTGGATTAATTTTTAAAGGTCGATGTATAGTTACATCGACCTTTTTTTATTGCTTAATATATATCTTATTAGAGTTTTTAAACTTTAAGATAAATAAGTTCTTCACACTGCGCCTTATCCCTTTTATTAATGGTGTTTTAATTTATGTTCTGGAAAGTAGGTAGTTTGGAGATATTACTTTTAATTTCCTGCCACTATAATTGATACGGCCACAGGGTCATGATATTTGTCGCAAACCATCAACTGCTTTCGCGTATTTAAATTCCCTCTTTTTGTAAAACTGTGGCAGTAAATTAGTTGCTCTTTAAATTGAACTAGCTACTAACTGAGGAAAAAAGCTTACCAATGCTGAAAATGCTAGATAATCTTTAGTGGGGGCTAACCTGCTTTTGTATATATCAATAGTATAGCTTAATGTTTGGAAATCTGAGTTCGATTTTAAAAATTTACCTAAAAACTACATTAGGACGTCATCGGAAATTTTCTTTTTACATTTTCCAAAAAAAAGAAAATTATCCGTGATCTCATTAATATTTCAGCATGAGATACCGGATAAATTAAGACTTTTGATAAAATAAGTCTTAATTTTCCGGCATGACGGTATTATATAGCAATCGAACTCAGGTTTGAAGGTATAAAAGCTAATCCCGACAGGTAGAATGATGTCCAAGACATTAAATCCCAAAACCATTTTTAAGCCTGGAATAAAGTCATAAAATGAGTCAAGAAAGAAATTGTAATACTTGAAAATACCAAGGAACCCCAAATTCACGAGGATGCTAGCCCATAAAAACAGCTTTCTTTTTCTCTTGTGCTCTTGCTTGTCAATTAAAAGAGCCATTGTATAATCGATAATTGTGCTAAAATTATCAATGAAAGGAAACTCCAGTCTCACCAGCCATAAAATAGATAACTGGCCGCTACTATCAATAAATTTTGCAATTTTAAGCTTCTATTTGTAACAAACCAGTAGAGAATAAAAACTATGGGTAAAAACATTGCATAGTCAATAGAGTTGAAAAGCATTCTATCTATTGGTGTGTACAGCTATTTATATAGGTTGATTTTAGTTATTTCCTTGATACGTAGATTTTGGAGAAGCCCTTAAAAAGCACACATTCCGAAAATTTTCTATTTTGAAAATTATAGACGCCAAAATTATTTCTTAATTAACCAAAAACTCTTTTAAATCTTCCAGTTTAATATTGCCTTCATAGTAGGCTTTTCCAAATATTACAGCAAACACACCCATATCGTTTAGGCGTTTGATATCATCGATGTTTCGAACACCTCCACTAGCCAACACGCAAATCTCGGGAAACTCTTTTATAATGGAAGCATATAAATCAAATGCAGGGCCTGCTAAAGAGCCTTCCTTAGCGATATCAGTAGTTTTTACATATTTCAATCCTCTTTCATAGAAATAGCCGATATGTTCGAGGATATCAATGTCCGTATTCTGCATCCAGCCTTTGTAGGCGATTTTACCGTTTAGCACATCAGCACCGAGTGTGATTTTTTCTCTGCCATAGGATACAATCCAGGAGGCAAACAGTTCTTTTCTTTCAACAGCTACACTGGCAGCTGTAATATAATCAGCACCGTATTCGTATGCTTTACTAATATCTCCATCAGTATGGATGCCACCTGTAAAATCAAGTTCCAGATCTGTATGCCCGCTTAGCATTTCGAGAATGTGATAATTTACCGGAGCGCCTCTGTGGGCACCATCTAAATCTACAAGGTGAACTATTTTAATGCCATGATCTTCCAGTTTTCGGGCAACATCAATCGGGCTGTCGTTATATACTTTTGCCTGGTCAAAATTAGCGCCTTCTACACGAATAATTTTTCCGTCTTTTATAGCAATGGAGGGTATTATCTGAATCATGTCGGTTTAGTTTTATCGGTTTCGGATACTCAATGGCTGTAATGTGTTATTCAATCCCCTGATTAAAAATCCGATACAATTATTTGCTGTAAAAAAACCTTCCTGTATTTCTCAAGGATTTTCTTTAAGGGCAATGAAACTACGATTTAAAGTGGAAGATACAAAATTTATGAGATGATTTGAAATGAAATATTTTCAGAGGCCGTTAATATTTTAATTAATAAAGAATTTGCTCATTTTTGTGTTAATAAAATAGGATTACAAGGAATGGATCTTTACGAGCAGAAAATTTATGAGCGAATTAAACGGTATGTTCCAATTAACTCTTTGGATAAAGCTTTTCTGCTTTGGCAGAAAGATCCTTTCCGGTTTGTAGTATCAAAGGCCAGAGCTACAAAATTAGGTGATTTCAGAAAAAAACCATCTGAGGAACTGGCAATTATTACTGTTAATGAAAATCTTAACCCCTATGCGTTTTTAATCACTTTTGTGCATGAAGTAGCTCACCATAGGGTGTATACAAGATTTAAAAATAAAGTATCGCCTCATGGAATTGAATGGAAAATAGCTTTTCAGGAAGTGATGCTTCCTTTTCAAACAGAAGAAATATTTCCTACCAATGTTTTACTGGCACTTAAAAGGTATATGCTTAACCCAAAAGCCGCTTCTTTGTCTGATATTAGGCTTGCACAGGCTTTAAGAGTTTATGATGAGGCGGAAAATCCTTTGGAAATTTGTTTAACACAAATTTTGGAAGGAGGAAAGTTTAGCCTGGAAAAAAAGGTATTCAAAAAACTGGAACACCGGCGCACGCGAATAAAATGTGTGGAGGTAAAGACAGGAAAGAATTATTTAGTTCATAAATTGGCGATGGTGATTCCATGTCCAGATTAATTATTACAGTCCGATCCTTTTTATTACCGCTGCATCAATTCGGGCACAGAAATCCTGTGGCTTTTGAGTGCGCCAATTCATATGGTCAAACTGCCCTCCAAAATTAATGTAATAATCTACATTGAAATTTTGCCATTCATCAGTCACAAAATCACGAAAATTAACTGCAACTATCCAGCCATCCTCTACATCATCAAACCATTCCTCATAGTAGCAATCATCGGAACCATGAAAATTCAGAACGTTTTCCCCTATTAAAATAAATTTGTTTAGTCCTTGCAGCAGCATATGCTCAATTATGTTTCTTTTAAAATGCATAATGTCATTGTGCAGTGCATCATTCCATTCGCCTATCATTTCAATAACGGCATAACCGTTTTCGTAATCGGCAAAAAGGATTTTTATATAAAGGGTTTCGGAACCAATAGCATCCCATGCCGGGTCTATATAATAACCATAAATAGTGTCTGTATATAATTCATAATTATACTCCTTACCATGAAAAGGGGAGAGCAAATCGGATGATGAATCGTAATATTTCAGCCAATTATAGTAAGGTTCAATTTGATGCATGCTTTAATGTATTAGGATTTATAATTGATTTCGGATTACAAATTACTTCATAGTTCCGGCTCAGGCTTAACCAGTTTCAGTTATATAATATTCTTAATGTGGTTTCAATCTAAAAAGTTTATAAAAACACTAATAAATTTTAGGTGGCAGATGAAATGGCCTTTCTCACTGATCCATGAGTTCTCAAAAGTTTATTTGCTTCTGAGTAACTGATTTGCAATTCATTCATAATCATTTTAGTGCCTCTGTCAACCAACTTATCGTTGCTCAGTTGCATATCTACCATTTTGTTGCCTTTAACATGCCCTAGCTGAATCATTGCAGTAGTAGAAATCATGTTCAGCACCATTTTTTGAGCAGTGCCGGCTTTCATACGAGTACTTCCGGTAATAAATTCCGGTCCAACAGCTACTTCTATTGGAAAATCAGCAGATTGAACTATTTCTGAAGCAGGATTACAGGTAATGCATGCAGTAGTAATTTTATGTTGTCGCGCTTGGTTTAAACCTCCTATCACGTAGGGTGTTCTGCCTGAAGCGGCTATCCCTACTATTACGTCATTTTCCTTAATTTCATACGCTTGTAAATCTTTCCAGGCCTGCTCTGTGTCATCTTCGGCAAATTCAACAGCCTTACGAATGGCTGTATCTCCTCCGGCAATAATACCTATTACTTTATCAAATGAAACTCCAAATGTGGGAGGACATTCAGAAGCGTCTAATATCCCTAATCGCCCACTGGTGCCGGCTCCGATGTAAAAAAGCCTACCGCCTTTTAACATTTTAGGGGATAAATTTTCAAGTAAGGCTGTTATCTGAGGCAAGGCTTTATTTACTGCTATAGCAACGCTTTGATCTTCCTTATTGATTCCCTGAAGAATTTCTTTGATGCTGAGCTTTTCTAAATTATTATAGTGAGAATCGGATTCTGTTATGTTCATGATGATTTATTTTGATGATACAATGTTAATCCCGCAATGGGGCTTTCAATAATTAGGCCTACTGTCAGATTGTTTTTTTGCAATACCTGCCTCATAATATTTTGGGCATAAAAAGCGACGCCACCTACAAAGTGTACAGGTAGTTTATCGTGCTCTTCAAATTTAAGAACCGATTTTTCCAGAAAGAGCTGAAATGATTTCTGGACTAGTTCATGAATGTACCTTTCCTGTTGGTTATCTATCGCAAATCTAAAAAAACCTGCCAGATATCTGCTGGGGAAAGGTTTTTGATAAACATTTTGATTTACTTCAGTCGCTGTAAGTTCCGGATAATTTTCCTCAAAGTTCTTATGTAGTTTTTGGGGTAGCTCTTTTTCAAGAAAAGCCTTTACTATTTGTTTGCCTATATAGGCTCCGCTACCTTCATCTCCCATTGCATAACCAAGAGAAACCATCTCTGTAGTGATTGTTTCACCATCATAAACACATGCATTGGCGCCAGTTCCTAATATGCAACTAATTCCTGCTTTGTCGAGACAGGTTGCCCTTGCGGCCGCTAATAAATCATGCTGTACTTCAATTTCTTTTGAATTAAATACTTCTTTCAGAGCCTTTTTAATTTTTTCTTTATTTTCAGTACTTCCGCAACCGGCACCATAATAGCTCACTTTTGTTATTTTCTCATCTTCCGGAATTGATAAATCAGTCGAAAAAACGCTTATAAGGTTCTCGTGGCTTATATGGTATGCATTAATGCCAATCGTTTTAGCTTGTCCAATAGTACCATCTTCTTTAATCCAACGCCAATCAGTTTTACTGGCTCCGCTTTCAGCAATTATTTGCATACTTTCTCTTTAATTATTTCCACTGTAAAGATAATATCACTATATTTTTATCTAACTTAGTAAACGATAAATATTATATATTTTGAAGAATAAATTATTAGGCTTGTTAGGATTAGATAAATTAATAGACTCAGTTCAGAGATTAATTGAAGTAAGGGTTTCAATAATAAAGAACGAAATAGAACAAAAAGTGAAGGAAGGATTGGAAAAAGCTATTCCAATTATTTTATTCTTTTTGACTATGTCAGTTTTTATGTTATTTATAAGTCTTACTTTAGCATTTTATCTGTCTGATATTTTGCAAAGTTATGTGTATGGTTTTGGGATAGTCTCGCTAATATATCTGGTTATAAGTTTAATTCTTTTTCTCTCACGTAAGAGTGTAAAAATTAAAATGAAAATACGATCAGAAATCAATAAACGAAGTTGAATCAGTTAGTAAGGAAAAAATTATTGAAATGAGTAATCAAAATCAACTATTAGAAAGAAGTAAAGAGTACGAATCCGAAATAAGCGAACAAATGCGGGAGCTGAGCGGAAAAGCTGAAGAGTGGGGTAAAACCGCATTGGTTGTAGCAGGTGGAGCGTTTATTGCTTATAAATTAGTGAAATTGTTTTCTGGTTCGAAATCTAAGTCAAAATATAAATCTAAAGGCACTGTTTATATGCAGACAGATGAGGATGAGAACAGTCTTAAGAATGCAGACAGAATTGTAATAAGAAGAGAAAGGAACAACAATACCTCTCCTGGTTTTCTTGATATGTTTAAAGCGGAAATCAGTGGGTTATTGCTCGCAATTGCCAAAGAAAAAATAATTGAATACCTTAGTAAGGCAGAAGCTTCAAGAATAAATGCATCAGAAGAAGAAAACAATACTCAATAATTTTAATTTATCGGTAAGCGAGTGTAAAAAAGCGTTTGCATTACTTATAGATCCTGATAAAGTCCATAATCTTAAAGAGTTACAAAGAGTTATACACACTGCCATCGAATGTAAAGTCGATTTCTTCATGGTAGGGGGTAGTTTAATTCTATCAGATTTTCTTGGACCTTGTATATCTCATATAAAGGACCAGACAGATATCCCTGTAGTCCTTTTTCCAGGAAATAATCAATATATTGATTTACAGGCAGATGCCATTTTATATCTTTCGCTTATATCCGGGAGAAATCCTGATTTGCTAATTGGCCAACATGTGTTATCAGCACCTATTTTAAAAAAGAGCAATATAGAGGTATGGCCTACCGGTTATATGCTAATTGACGGTGGTAATAAAACCTCTGTTTCTTATATGAGCAATACAAACCCTATCCCTAAGGATAAATTTGATATTGCGGTAAGTACTGCTATTGCGGGTGAACTATTAGGCCAGCAATTAATTTATATGGATGCCGGAAGCGGTGCAGATCAGGTGATTTCAGAAAGAATGATAGCCTCTGTAAAACGCGCTATTGATATTCCCTTAATTATAGGAGGCGGAATCAATAATGTGCAGAAAGCAAAAAGCGCCTGGAAATCAGGCGCCGATGTTGTAGTTATAGGGAATGCTATAGAGAAAGACCCAGAACTATTAATAGAGATTACAGAAGCGAAAACGCTGCTTAATCAACAGTTAAATGTTCATTAAAGACTCTCTTCTTCTCATTTTGCCGGCAGGTATGCCGAACATCATTTTAAATCTACGGCAGAAATAAGCAGTATCTTTATAACCAACTTCCTGACCTATATCTCTGATGCTTTTCTTACTGGTTCTTAATAAAGTAACAGCTTCTTCCATTCTCTGATACTCGATATAATCCTGTGGATTAATACCTGTAAGCATCTTAAAATACTGTCCTACATAGTCTTCAGATACATTAGCTACTTCAGCTAACTTTTTATTAGATAAGTCACCACCTAAATGCTCATTGATATAATTAAAAATATCGATTAATCGTGGATCTTTAAAATAGGTACTGTTAGTAGCTAATTGTTCCACAAAGAGTTTGTTTCTGACAATATGTCTAAATAACTCTATTAGTAAATGTTCTGTTAAAACTTTCACCATTCTGTCGGCACCCGGCTCGTCCATTTTCATTTCATGAAATATTTTGTCATGTAATGATTTAACGGTTTCATTTGTGAAAATGAAAGAAGGGATATCTAAAGAGGCAAAAAAGTTGACAGAATCAAACACTTTAGCATCAAAGGAAATATAACTAAAACTGTCACCGCCTTCTTTTAACAATTCCTCATGGTCTATAGAATGAAAAAATTCACTCTTATTAGTAATGAAGTTATCATTAGAAACAGATACAATCTGACTTCCTCTACCGTAAGTAATTTGATGAGATTTACCACCAGGTATGAAAGCGAAATCGCCCTCTTTTGCCAGTAATTTATCTTCACTAATAAGTACTTCTCCTTTATTAACCAGAATCAATTTGTTTTCAACCTCATAAAGGTTGTTAACAATGACTGGTTTAACAATTTTGACGTTTTTTGCTTTTACAAACTTAACGCTCAGGGACTCTAT
>JBEPWY010000031.1:0-17090 GCA_041642185.1 Marivirga sp. | reverse complement strand
TCCTCATAAAAAGACTAAACCTGACAGTACAGAACAAACTGAAAGGGAAGATAGAGGCAGAAGCGAAAAAGCTAAAAAACAAAATACTGATGAAACCGATACCGTAAAAAGGAAATAAACCAGCTATTGCAGAAGGCCATCTTGAACTAAGATGGCTCTTTTTATTACTTGAATCAATATTATTTTATCTTTAGCCATTCATGATTTTAACAGGCCAAGGTAAAATTATTAATTAAACTTATAATTTCAGGGGATTGAATTTCGTATTAACTGAATCTTAAAATGGAAAACAAAAAAAGGCCATTGAATTAATCAACGGCCTCTTAATTACATTTAATATTTTTAAAATTATTTAGCTAACCAAACAACTTCTTTGTGGTCGTTTCCGGCTTGAAGCACAATTCTTGTTGGGTTTGGAGCCAGTGCTAAGGTTACTTTTGCACTTGCGAAATCATCAGCTTCCACTAATACTCCCTGACCCGGAGCTACATCTATTGTATCATCCTTTACAACATACTCATCTGCAAGGTAGGCAATGGGTAAAAGCACATCATTATCAGGGCAAAATTCATCATGAACATTAGCCAGTGCTTCTTCTAAATATTCACCAAAATTTTCTACGAAATCATCTTCAAGGTCATGTAATTCCTCTTCAATTTGATCATAGTCTTTATCCGCATAATTCAGCTTACTTAAAGCAATTTTTTTCTTAACGAGAGTGGTTAAATCTGCGTCTAATTTCTTAATATCTATCATTATTTAATTGGGCTAAAATTTATAAGTGCAAAATTCCTCAGATTGAACAGAACTTCCAAACAAACACTGCACTAATTCTTAATATTTGTGGTTTTATTTCTATTCTCGTTTAAAAAATTTAATTTTGATTAATAATTATAACACAACTGACTAAAACGACTAAAGAAAATACTATGGAACAGGATTTTTTGCCCATCAAAGGGACTGATTACATCGAATTTTATGTGGGCAACGCCAAACAGTCTGCCATGTATTACCAAACAGCATTAGGTTTTGAAATGAAAGCCTATGCCGGACCGGAAACAGGTGTAAAGGACAGATCATCTTATATGTTACAACAAGGCAAGATTCGCTTTGTATTGACTTCTTCATTGGTACCTGATTCTGAGATTTCGGAACACGTTAAAAAACATGGTGATGGTGTAAAGGTATTAGCACTTTGGGTGGATGATGCTGAAAAATCATGGAAAGAAACCACTTCGCGTGGTGCCAAATCACATACTGAACCCAAAAAGATAAAAGATGAAAATGGCGAGGTGACCATCTCCAGTATTCATACTTATGGCGACACCTTGCATACCTTTGTAGATCGCTCAAATTATGATGGCCCATTTTTACCTGGCTACATTGAAAAAACAAGTACTTTACCTGCCAGCCCTATTGGTTTGAAGTATGTGGATCATTGTGTAGGCAATGTAGGATGGGGTGAAATGAACAAATGGGTTGAATTCTATGAAAATGTAATGGGATTCAAGTTACTGATCACTTTTGACGATAAAGATATCTCCACAGAATATACGGCCTTAATGTCCAAAGTGGTATCAAACGGAAACGGTTATATCAAATTCCCAATTAACGAGCCTGCAGAAGGAAAGAAAAAATCTCAGATTGAGGAATACATTGATTTCTACAAAGGTGCGGGTGTTCAGCATATCGCCATCGCCACTGATGATATCATTTCAACTGTTGCTGAAATGAGGAAAAGAGGCGTGGAGTTTTTAAACGTACCGGACACTTATTACAAAGATTTATCAGATAGAGTAGGAACCATTGAAGAAGATATGAAACCTATACAGGATTTGAATATTTTGGTTGACCGCGACAATGAAGGTTATCTTCTACAGATTTTCACTAAACCTATACAGGACAGGCCTACGGTTTTCTTTGAAATCATTCAGAGGAAAGGTGCTAAATCTTTCGGAAAAGGAAACTTCAAAGCTTTATTTGAAGCTATAGAAAGAGAGCAGGAATTAAGAGGTAATTTGTAAGGTCAAAGCTTGGGTGAACAATTTATACTTTTAAAGAAATAGCAATTGATTGTAAACCTCATTAATTAAGCCTAACACTTATTCAATTTATGATAAGAGCTTCAGATAATAACTGAGGCTCTTATGCTTTATAGCACTTTTTAACCTGGAGATGTTTATTAATTAGTGTAAATAATCTTATAGTAAATCATCCATTAGGTATATGAAACAAGATCTGGGATTGGTATAAACTGATTGTTTTATTAATCTGAACAAATAAAAAACTATCTAGATTGACATATTAGACTAATTTTACGTACTCTAGAAAGAAAAGAAAATCTTATACACTTAATTTGAATTAAAAAAGAACCGAATGGCTACTGAAACAATTACTGAAATGACTACTGAAGAAAGAGCTCAAAACTGGCTGAACAGCCAATCAGTTGATGATAAAACCAAAGAAAGCATTCGTGAAATGCAATCTAAGAACCCAGAAGAATTTAAGGAGTCCTTTTATCAGGATTTGGAATTTGGCACAGGAGGATTGAGAGGAATAATGGGTGTAGGAACAAACCGTATAAATCGGTACACATTAGGAATGGCTACTCAAGGGCTTTCGAACTATCTCAACAAAACTTTTAAGGAAGGCGGTGTTTCCGTTGCCATTGCTCATGATTGCAGAAATAACAGCGATATTTTCGCCAAAACTGTAGCAGATGTTTTTACCGCTAATGGTATTAAAGTATATTATTTCGAGAGCTTACGACCTACTCCATTACTTTCATTTGCCATCAGGCATTTAAGCTGCAAAAGCGGAGTTGTTCTTACCGCCTCTCACAATCCTAAGGAATACAGTGGTTACAAAGCTTATTGGGAAGATGGCGCTCAGCTTATTGAGCCACATGATGTAAACGTAATGAAAGAAGTGCAGTCAATCAAATCCATTGACGATGTAAATTTTTCTGGCACGGATGACCTGATTGAGTATATAGGGGAAGATGTTGACAAAGCATTTTTGAAAGAAGTGCAAAAGCTGACTCTATTTCCTGCTGCCACAAAAGAGGAAAAATCAATTAAAATAGTTTTTTCTCCAATACACGGAACAGGTATTACACTGCTCCCTAAAGCCTTAAAGAATTATGGTTTTAATAATGTTCATATAGTGGAAGCCCAATCAACCCCGGACGGTAATTTCCCCACAGTAGTGTATCCTAATCCTGAAGAAAAGGAAGCTATGAAAATGTCATTGGCTATGGCGGAATCTATTGATGCAGATATCGTGATGGCTACAGATCCGGATGCAGACAGAATTGGAATTGCAATTAAAAATGATAAAAACGAATTTGAATTACTGAACGGAAACCAAACCGGATCATTATTGATCTATTATCTGCTTTCGAGATGGCAAGATTTAGGTAAATACACCGGTAATGAATATATAGTTAAAACCATAGTAACAACGGAATTAATGACCTTGATTGCAGATGGTTTTAATGTAAAAAGTTATGATACGCTAACAGGCTTTAAACATATAGCAGGCCACATTCGGAAACTGGAAGGAGAGGAAAAATTTATAGGTGGTGGTGAGGAAAGTTACGGTTATATGATCAGTGATTTTGTTCGTGATAAGGATGCTATTTCCGCAGCCGTAATGATTGCAGAAATGACTGCCTTTGGGAAGTCAAAAGGCATGACTTTATATGATTATATGATTGAAATGTACATCAAATTCGGTCTCTTTAGAGAGGATTTGATTTCAATTACCAAAAAAGGGATCTCTGGCAGTCAAGAAATTAAGCAAATGATGACCCGCTTTAGAGAAAACACGCCACAGAGTATTAATGGAGTGAAAGTAGTAAAAATGCGGGATTACAAAACAGGAACTGAAAAAGACATTGAAAGCGGTGATCAAACAAAGCTTGACTTTCCTTCTTCCAATGTATTACAATTTTTCCTTGAGGACGGAAGTAAAATATCAGCAAGGCCATCAGGTACAGAGCCAAAAATTAAATTTTATGTCAGCGTAAATTCTAAGCTAGAAAATAAAGATTCCTTTAAAAAAGAGTTTGCTGCATTAGGTAATAAAATCAAGGGACTATTAGACGATATGGGTATTTAAGAGATTATGTTTAGAGGTGTTGGGTTTTAAAGTTATTTAAGTGCTGGAACTATCAAGAAAATTAACTTATTATTGAAAAAACAGAAGCTTAGTATATCTTTAATGCTTCTTATCTTTTCCCCATTTTAAATAATTACTGGTTAAATACTGCATTGCTGTTAAAGGTAAAAAATGAAAATAGGCTTAATTTCTGATACCCATGGTTATTATGATGAAACAATTCCTGAATATTTCGGGAATTGTGATGAAATTTGGCATGCTGGAGATATAGGAGAAGGTGAAATTATTGAAAAGCTCAACGCTATTGCCCCTACTCTGGCTGTTTATGGCAATATTGATACGTCACAATTTCAGCAAAAATACCTTGAAGATTTATTTATTGAAAGAGAAGGTTTTTTCATATACATAACTCATATAGGCGGGAAACCACCTTATTATAATCCGCGTGTTAAGAAGATTATTAAAGAACGAAAGCCCGATATTTTTATATGCGGACATTCTCATATACTTAGGGTGGTAACAGACCCTAAACACCATAATTTATTGTACCTCAACCCAGGTGCGGCAGGCAAACAGGGCTTCCACCAAATGAGGACATTGTTGCGCTTCGATTTAAATGATAAAAAAATCAGTAATATGGAAGTTATTGAGCTGGGTAAACGTGCTGTGATTGGGTAATTTGAATTACAATGGTGGAGTGGTACAAGCTGAAAGCTCGCAGCAGCATTGATTTTCCTTAGTTATAAGGATTTTTTTCCTTTTATCTCATCCAAAACATTAGGAATAAAATCTATAACATTCTCAACTATCAAACACAATCAAATCTTCTTTATTGATACCAAAAATTATCTCATCCCCTACTTTGCCGGAAAATTGAGACTGATTGGAGTGAAATATATAACCACTGGAAGTTTCTACCTTTAAGAGAAAATAAGCACCCATAAAGCTGATTGATTGTATTATTCCTTTCAATATATAATCAACCTTTTCTTTATTTTTAAGTTGGTTTATATTTTCAGGCCAAACACCATAAAACATCTGATCATTAAGTGGGGCCAAATTACTACTACCTTCTTCTAACTGGCAAATAGGAATCAGGTTAAAAAGTCCTATTAAATTGGCTACTTTGGCATTTCCAGGTTCCAGGTATATCTCCTCCGGATTGCCAGATTGCATAATCTGCGCATCTTCCAAAATATGGATTTGATCCGCCAGGTAGAAAGCTTCGTTTACATCGTGGGTGACAAATATAATGGTGGTAGATAGTTCCGCCCTTATCTCTTTCAACGCATCCATCAGAAGTTGACGGGTAGATTTGTCAAGTTGAGTAAATGGCTCATCAAGCAATAATACTTCAGGTTGGGTGGCCATGGCTCTGGCAATAGCTAACCTCTGCTTTTCTCCTCCCGATAAAAGCTCAATACGCTTATCTTTAAGAGATACTAACTTCATCAGCTTCAATAATAAGGTTTTTTGCTCTAAAGCAAACTCCTCATTATAAGCCAATAAGGCATCATTCAAATTTTCATCGACAGATCTATTTTTAAGCAATTTAAAGTCCTGAGCCATATAAGCCAGTTCTTCGTGTCCTGCAATTAAAGCTTCCTCAGGATCAGCAAGAGGAGTATCATTAAATAATACACTTCCATTATCAGCAGGAATAAGTCCTGCCATTATTTTCAACAAAGTAGTTTTACCGACTCCGCTCCTGCCCATAATGGCATGAATCTCTGCTCGTGTTACAGATAAAGAAACAGCGCGTAATACCTCTGTCCCATTATATTGTTTATCAATAGCCTTTACAGTAAGAAGACAAGTTTTGCTCATGGTAATAAAGCTGACAAGAAAATAAAACTGAAATCAATTCCTTAAGCCGAAAATTGTATATCAAATATCCGAAAGTCTTTTCAGGTATTTGGATATACCAAACTGCCAACTTATAAATTAAAAAAGTATAAACAGAAAAAGCGAACCATGAGGTTCGCTTTCAAAAATATAATTAAAAATATAAATTATTTATCTTCTTTCTTATCTTCTGATTTTTTTGCCTTTGGAGCATCATCAGATTTTTTAGTAGCAGCCTTTTTCTTAGGAGCTTCTTTTTTTGCTTTTGGAGCATCTTCAGTTTTAGCTTCCGCTACAGTTCCTTTAGGAGTCTCTTCTGCTTTTTTAGGTGCAGGTTTTTTACCTGACTTATCAAATTCAGCCTTGATCTCTTCTATGTCAACATTTTTGATGACCGGCTTTTGTTGTAAACGTTTTATATTATCAACTCTTTTCTTAGCCGTTACTCTATTTTTTCTAGCTTTTCTCTTAAGACTTGTTCCTGCCATGGTTACTTCTTTATCAAATTGGAGTGCAAAGATATACATTTTAGCTAAAAATGCATAGTCTTCTTAATTTATTTTAAAATACATCCTCAATCTCTTAAGTTTAAATGCATAAAACCCAGCCTTTATAGTCAGCAATATGGGTCTCTTTCAATTAGAAATGCTGTAAACTTTTTAAAAATGAAGTCGCTTCCGTATAATCTTTATCAAAAGTAAAATTATTTATTTTAAATGGAATTAAAGAATAATTGATGCTTAAATAACAATTTTTGTAGTTTTGCACCTTAATATAAAGCAATGAGCAAACAAAAACCTTCTTTACCTAAAGGAACACGTGATTTCGGTCCGGCCGTAATGACAAAACGTTATTTTATACTAGACAATATAAAAAAAGTATACCAGAAATATGGCTATGCACCTATAGAAACTCCTGCAATGGAGAATTTAAGTGTGCTTCAGGGTAAATATGGCGATGAAGGAGATCAATTGTTGTTTAAAATATTGAATTCGGGTGACTTTATTAGTAAAAATAAAAATCAAATTATCAATAGAAAAAAGGAATATGAACAAGCTCTCTTTATAGAAGAAATCCTATTAACTTTTCTTAGGTATCTAAAAAGCGAAGTTGAAAACCACCAACCTCCTGAAAAAGGATTTTTAGATAAAAATTTCAAAGACTATTATAAAAAAGAAGCTATTAGTCATACTTCTTTAAATGAAGCGGAAGAGCAAGAAATATTAAGGTTTTTAAATACACATTCCCTTTCTCTGTCTGAAACTATCTATAAACTCGACTTATTTAATTTACAAAAACGAGATATAGATAAAGAAGAAGAAAAAAAAGAATATGACCACAAGCTTAGGCTGATAAAATCAGTCAAAATAAAGCATCTCGTAACAGATTATTTTCACATACATGATGAATTAAAGACGTCCAAAATTCTACCCAAAATCTCTGAAAAGGGACTCCGCTACGATTTAACAGTTCCATTTGCGCGTTTTGTGGTAATGCACCAGCATGAGCTGACTTTCCCTTTCAAGCGATATCAAATTCAGCCTGTATGGAGGGCAGACAGACCACAAAAAGGCCGCTACCGTGAATTTTACCAGTGCGATGCAGACGCAATTGGCACAAACTCTTTACTATGCGAAGCAGAAATTGTGCTAATGATACAGGAAGTGTTTCAAAATCTGCAAAAATCTAAACCTGACACTTTAGATTACGCCATTAAAATCAATAACAGAAAAATATTGAGCGGAATAGTGGAAGTAATAGGTGCAGGCGGAAAGGAAACAGATTTTGCAGTGGCTATTGACAAGCTGGATAAAATTGGTGAAGAAAAAGTAAAAGAAGAATTATCTGGAAGAGGTTTCTCTGCAGAGTCTTTAAAGAAAATCAGTCCGCTTTTCTCCCTTAAAGGAGATAATCAAGGGCAGATTGCTCATTTAAAGGCATTTTTAAAAGATTCTGAACTAGGCACTAAAGGAATTGAAGAGCTGGAAGAAGTATTTTCCATTCTAGAAGGATTAGGAGCCAATGTGCCGGAACTGGAATTAGATGTAACTTTAGCAAGGGGTCTCTCCTACTATACAGGCGCTATATTTGAAGTAAAACCTAAGAATGTAGAAATGGGAAGTATCTCCGGTGGTGGTAGATATGATGGTTTGACAGATAATTTCGGGCTGCCTGATGTAAGCGGTGTAGGTATTTCCTTTGGGGTAGACAGAATTTATGATGTGCTGGAAGAATTGAAATTATTCCCTGAAGCAAATGAAGAAGGTACTCAGGTTTTGATAGTGGCCTTTGACCAGGAAAGCTGGACCTATGGTCTACAGGCGCTTAACAAATTACGCGCTAACAACATTAAGTCAGAGCTATATCCTGAACCCGTAAAGCTTAAAAAGCAAATGAAATATGGGAATGATAAAAATATTCCTTTCGTTATCGTCATTGGTTCCGAGGAAATGAAAAGTGGTAAACTTACTTTTAAAAATATGGCGGAAGGAAGTCAGGATAATCTGAATATTACCGAAATATTGAATAAATTAGCCTCAAATAATTAATAAATATTTTTTATAAATTCAGCTTTAGGATCTAAAAGCCAAATAAAACTATGAGTGATTTTTACAACATCAGCCACAACGCGCCCGACCTCAATGAAATCAGGCGCATCATAGACAATAAGCTTAAAATAAAGCTTTCCGAGGAAGCTAAAGAGGCTATTGTAAATTGTCGCGCATTTTTAGATCAACATATTCAATCATCCGAAGATCCTGTATATGGCATAAATACAGGCTTTGGTTCTTTATACAGTAAAAACATCTCCAAGGAGGACCTGGAGAAATTGCAGTCTAACCTGGTGATGTCACATGCCTGTGGTACCGGCCCTGAAATTTCTTCTGCTATTGTAAAGCTAATGCTGTTATTGAAAATTCAATCCCTATCATACGGTTATAGCGGCATCCATTTGAACACGGTAGAAAGAATGGTTGCTTTCTATAATGAAGATATTTTGCCCGTAATTTACGAAAGTGGGTCGTTAGGTGCTTCAGGCGATTTAGCTCCATTGGCACATCTCTCTTTACCGCTATTGGGCAAGGGTGAAGTATATTTTAAAGGAGAAAAAATCAGCGGCGAACGATTATTAGCTAAAATGCAATGGGAGCCTATTCATTTAAAAGCTAAAGAAGGCCTGGCTTTATTGAACGGGACTCAGTTTATGGGCGCTTTTGCTGTGCATGCCATTACCAGAGGAGAGGATTTATTGAAATGGGCCAATACCATCAGTGCCATTTCATTAGATGCATTTGATGGTCGAATTGAGCCTTTTGATGCTAAAATTCATAAAATCAGAAATCAACAGGGCCAAATGGATGTTGCTTCAGACATCAGGCAATTGCTGGATGGTAGTGAAATAATAAAGCAAGAGAAAAAACATGTACAGGATCCTTACAGTTTTCGGTGTATACCTCAAGTACATGGCGCTACTGCAGATACATTAAATTTTGCGCAAAGCATTATTGAAAGAGAACTGGCGGGTGTAACAGATAATCCAAATATTTTTCCTGAGGAAGGTGAAATAATATCTGGTGGTAATTTCCACGGACAGCCTTTAGCTTTAATGCTGGATTATTTAGCAATTGCCTTATCGGAACTAGGCAATATTTCTGAAAGAAGAACCTATCAGCTGGTTTCAGGCAGCAGAGGTTTGCCCGACTTTCTGGTGATGAATCCCGGTTTAAATTCAGGTTTGATGATTCCCCAGTATAGCGCGGCAAGCTTAGTAAGCCAGAATAAACAACTTTGCACACCTGCCTCAGTGGATTCAATTGTCTCTTCAAATGGTCAGGAAGATCATGTGAGTATGGGCGCAAATGCCGGCACAAAGCTATTTAAAGTGGTAGAGAATGTTACACAAATTTTGGCAATTGAGATGATTAATGCTTCTCAAGCTATAGATTTTCGAAATCCTCTGAAGACAAGTCCTGTTTTAGAAGAATTAATTCGTAATTTTAGACAGGAAATTCCGTTAATAGTAGATGACCGCATTTTACACAATGATATTGTAAATGCCGTTAAGTTTTTAAAAACAAATACTGCTTGAAAAATTTATACCTATTCATATTAGCCTCTACAATTTCCTTTATAGGGTTTGGCCAAGGAAGCTACCCCAGCGATAATGGTTTGTTTGAGGTAGATTACCTTAAGGGCTGTGTGGGAACTACTGTTAATGTAACATTATCTGCAACAGCCCCTACCGGCACTTATTTCACTTGTTTTGATGCCGATCTCTCAGACGTGGGTTCTAATCAGAACTTCAATTGTTTTAATGAACAGGCTAATACCACTAATAAATTTGAATTCACTTATACCGAGGCTGGGGTTTATGATATTCTTTTGTTAATACAGTTATCAAATACTCAGCGTTATGACAGTATAACTGTTGAAATATTTGAACCTAAGCTACCTACACTCTCTCTTGCAAATTGCAATGGAGAAGTATTTATAGGTCTGAATTCAGATCTTGAATATTATGACAACTATAACTTAAATTTTGGAGACGGCAGCCCGGCTCAGAATTATTCAATCAATGAATTTCCAATCAGCCACACCTACCCGGACAATACACAAACCTATACGATAGCGGCAATAGGAAGCTTTAATAACTCAGGTTTTAACAATTGTGGAAACAATGCTTTTACAGAGAATTTTATCCCTGAAGATTTACAAGAAATGGCCGCGGAAATAACATCAATTGATCTTTTATCATCTGGGTCTTTTGAAATTAATTATGTCACCAGCGAAAATCAAATTTACAGACTACAGATAAAACAAAATAACACTACTAATTTTCAGGAGATCAAAACAATTACTGGTGAATCAACAGGTACTTATTTATTCGAAAATTTAAATCTTAATGATAACGTCTATTGCGTAAGAATTATATCTGAAAGCACTTGTACAGGAGAAAGTTTAAACTCCACTGAGGTTTGCACCATCCGTTTTAAGGGCACAGCTCAGGTAGACGGTAATTATCTTGACTGGAATATGAGTAACTTTGTGAACACCATTCTTTATAAAAATGGTAAAGAAATTTATAACGGTAATGCTCCCTACCTGGATGTTAATGTGCTGTGCGGCCAAAATGATACTTATGAGGTAGTAGGTGTAGGACCAACTGAATTGGAAACACGCTCCTTACCAATAGAAATAGTAGCTGAATCTGGAACACCTGAAATTCCTATTTCACAAGTAGCCACCAGAGTATTGTCGTCCTCAGCAGTAGAAATTTCATGGGAGGTACCGCAAGGCCTGGCTCCTGAGAACTTTATTATCTATAAAAAAAGAGAGTTAGATGATGAGTTTTTTGAAATAGGAATAACTGATTCAACTCAATTTATAGATGAAACCAATAGCCTACATAGCAAAATATACTATTATTCAATTGTATATACTAATAGTTGCGAAGGTGTATCAAAGCCAGATATTATCGCACCAAATATTTTACTAAAAGCAGATCAAACAAAAAATACTATCGCTTTTTCCTGGAACGAATACACCGGATATGACAGCCTTTTAAAAGAGTATATCGTTAAAAAATATGATGGTAATAATAATTTATTAGAAGAGTGGAACCAGGAATTGGAAACGGTATTAAATGATGACATAGCCAATGCAGATGAACAAAAGTACAGCTATCAGGTAGAGGCAATTTCAGAAAATGGCCTTGTCTCCTATTCCAATATTGTGGATTATAAAATACCGTCCATCTTTTTTGTGCCTTCTGGCTTCACCCCTAATGAAGATGGTATTAATGAGGAGATAAAAGTGGTTGGTAAGTTTATTGATCAGGTTGAATTCAGCATTTATAACAGGTGGGGCACTCTTATTTTTAGAAGTACTGAAATTGAAAAAGGTTGGGATGGTTATCTTCAGGACCGGGAAGCCCCCGAAGGAACTTATACTTATACAGTAAAAGTTAAGGATGAATTTGGAGAAGAATATTTTAAAAGTGGAGTATTTAATTTAATTAGATAAGCGATATGTTTGATATGATGAAAATGATGGGCCAGATAAAGGAAGTACAGGGCAAAGTAAAGCAGGCTCAGGAAAATCTGGCACATATAACTGCTGAAGGCGAAGCTGGAGCAGGAATGGTAAAAGCGGTTGTAAATGGAAAAAAACAAGTGATCAGTATAGAGATTGATGATTCCATGATTAATGATAAGGATAAAGAAATGATTCAGGATTTAACTGTTGCTGCCATTAATAAAGCCATTGAAGAAGTAGAGGTGAAAGCACGTGAGGAGATGAAAAAAGCAACAGACGGTGTATTGCCCAATATCCCGGGTATGGATTTAGGTGGTATGTTCAATGCCTGATAAAGTTGCAGTAGTAATATTAAATTATAACGGGAGAAACTATCTGGAGAAGTTTCTCCCTTCTGTTATACAACATAGCAAACCCCATCAGTTATTTGTAGCTGATAATGCCTCTTCAGATGAGTCCGTTTCTTTC
The DNA here is from genome assembly GCA_041642185.1 of Marivirga sp. Taxonomy (GTDB): domain Bacteria; phylum Bacteroidota; class Bacteroidia; order Cytophagales; family Cyclobacteriaceae; genus Marivirga. The sequence goes on along the minus strand of JBEPWY010000031.1, from coordinate 4,619 downwards.
CTTGAGGCACATTATCCAGAAATAAACTTAATCCAACTTACAGAGAATACAGGTTATGCAGGAGGCTATAATAATGCATTAGCCCAAATTAAAGCTGATTATTTTGTTTTGCTTAATTCCGATGTGGAAGTTACTCCTTATTGGATAGATCCTGTAATCAAGCTAATGCAGCAGAAAGCAATGGTCGTAGCATGCCAGCCAAAAATTAAATCCTATCATAAAAAGTCTCATTTTGAATATGCTGGTGCCGCTGGAGGTTTCATTGATTATTTAGGGTATCCCTTCTGCAGAGGCCGAATACTCTCTTTACAAGAAGAAGACAAAGGTCAGTATGAAGATCAAAAAGAGATTTTCTGGGCCACGGGAGCTTGTTTATTTGTTAAATCCGAAGCATTTTTTGAATTGGGAGGCCTTGATGATAAGTTTTTTGCGCATATGGAAGAAATAGACTTTTGTTGGCGAGCTAAAAACCAGGGATATCAGGTATATTACACAGCCGAAAGCACTGTATACCATGTGGGAGGCGGTACGCTTCAGGCTGAAAGCCCTTTTAAAACTTACCTCAATTTTCGTAATAATCTGCTAATGCTATACAAAAACCTGAATGTTATTGAATTTAACAGTATCTACAGAAAAAGAAGGTGGTTAAATTATTTAGCGGCTTTACAATTTTTCCTGAAAGGAAAACCAGATAATGGAAAAGCAATATTAAAAGCAGATAAAGATTTCCATAAAATGAAAATTAACTATCAACCTTTTAAAGGTTCAGGATTATTGCACCCGCAAATTTATATGCATTCAGTCATAAAAGACTTTATTGTAAAAGGTAAAAAGCTTTTTACTCAGCTCAATTTTTAGCGAAAGCTTCTCTCTTATTCATTTCTCGATATCCCCCTTTTAGTTCAACTCATCTCAGTTAATGAGTATTTTGTGTAATTTGTACGGAATAATACTATTCTACTCTATGGCTTGTAAAATGATCCGCATTAAATCATCAATTTTACCATTATCCATCCATCGGGTAACTACTACTAAATCATTTTTTTCATCAATAATTATATAGTTACCACCAAATCCTGCAGCATAATAAATATCTTTCGGAACTCCTTCCCAATCACCTTCGCTATTATTCCACCACATATAACCGTAAGCACTTTTGGCTGATGAGGGCTTTTGTACATCTTTTACCCACTTTGATGAAATTAATTCCTGATTATTCCATTTCCCCTGTCTAAGAAACAACAAACCAAACCTGGCATGATCCAGTGTATTGATAAACATTCCGCCACCAAAATGGCCTCCCCCACTAACTGATTGCATTTTTAATCCGTCAACATTTACGAATGAATTTTCATAACCATACCAGCGCCAGGTTGTGGATGCACCGATAGGATCCAAAATTTTCTCTTTTAACACCATGGGAAGCGGCTTTCTCCAAATTTGCAACAAGGAATAAGCTAATACATTTACCCTTACATCATTATATTTATAGTGGGTTCCCGGCTCGTAAAGCTTTCTGTTTCTCCACTCATCTACTCCACCTTCTTTTGGAGGCCTGTCAGCCCAGTCATACAAACCAAATTGCTGCCCGTACCAATCCGATGATTGAGTAAGTAAATGATCCCAGCTAATTTTAGCATTATGAACTCCGTCAAAGGTTCCGTCCCAAACATAATTGATAACTTTATCATCTATATCGTTAATTAATTCCGCATCTAACGCCAAACCAGCGACAGTAGAGAGGTAGCTTTTGGCTACACTAAATGTCATATCAACTCTACTAACATCACCCCATTCACCCACTATATAGCCATCTTTAATGATTAGGCCTGCAGCACCACCTCTTGGTTTAACTGGTCCAATAATTTCAAAGTCAGGCTCACGAGAAAAAGCTTTTAAAATAGCAATATTAAGATCTTTTTCAACTGCGTTTTCGGAAGCAATTGCCAAATTAACAGCACTATCAATTAAATTCGGATTCATCTTAAGCTCCTTGGCAGTTTTCCTCTCCCACTCTTTTTCAGGGTAATAATTCGACTGCGCATTCAGTTCTGCGATAAACAAAGCTGAGATAATAATGGGTGTTAATAAATATTTCATTCTACTTTTTATGGTGGATAACAGATGTTCAAGATAATAATCATTCATCAAAACTTTAATCCTATAGAAGCTTATTTTTATGATTTTTTATAAACGGGAAAACTATTCTTTTCAAAAAGGGTATCGGAATTTTCATTTCTTATATTTGTCGAAAGTTTCCGGTAAATCAATTACAGAATTAAAAAGCATGTCAAAAAAGAAATTAATCATTACAGGTGGAGCAGGATTTATAGGGTCTAATTTGGTAAAAAAATACCTTAATGACGACAGAATAGAGAAAGTAAGAGTGATTGATGATTTATCCAATGGCTATTACAGCAATATTGAAGCTTTCGAGAACCATCCAAAATTTGAGTTCTTTAAAGAAAGCATCTGTAATTATGACAAAATGCTGGAGCTCACTAAAGGTTTCGATTTAATTACACACCAGGCTGCTTTAGGTTCTGTCCCACGTTCCATCAAGGACCCTATGTCAAGCACTAAAGTCAATATTGATGGCACGGTAAATATTTTACATGTAGCAGTAGCCAACAAAATTGACCGTGTAGTTCTTGCCTGCTCTTCCAGCACCTATGGTGACAGCCCAAGCTTACCAAAAGTGGAAGATGTTATCGGTAATCCTTTAAGTCCTTATGCAGTGACTAAACTTGCTGTTGAATTATTTGCTGAAGTCTTCAATAAAACCTACGGCTTAAATTATGTGGGCTTACGCTATTTTAACATCTTTGGTCCCAATCAAAATGCTGATAATCCATATGCAGCAGTTATACCCATTTTCTGTAAAGCCATCATTAATGACAAATCTCCTACTATTTTTGGAGATGGCGAAACCAGTAGGGATTTCACCTTTGTTGAAAATGCCTTGCACGCTAATGACCTTGCATTGTTTACAGAAAACCCTCAGGCATTAAACCAGGTTTATAATGTAGCCTGTGGCGATCAGGTGAGCCTGAACGAAATGGTTGAAATGTTAAATGACATTAGCGGTAAAAACATTAAAGCCAACTATGGCCCTGAAAGAGCCGGCGATGTTAAACATTCCAAAGCTGATATCTCCAAAATTAAAGGAACCTTAGGGTATACCCCACAGGTTCGCTTTAGAGAAGGATTGGAAAAAGTCTACAATTGGTATAAGGAAACCATGTAATTACCTAATAATAATAAATTCAACAACAAAGCTTAAGCACGAAGGAAAAAAATAAAGTCTTTAAAAACTACTAAAGCAGTTGGGTTAAATGCAATCTGTCCCAGGCGTAGAAACGGGAAGGCCCACAGTTGCAAAGAACTGCTGAAGCAAATTTAACCTCGAGAAAAAAAATCAAGCGATAAGCGTAGTTATAGATACTTATCTTATAATCACCTTATGGCTTGCTTAAAAATAAAAAGTATAGAAAAATGAACTTTATATCGCTTTGGAAGATGATTATTCAATTATAGTTTTTCAGCAAGCGCAAGGTTTTTTTAGTGTGAATGTTCATATTCTTTGCACCAAAAAATCAAATTTAGATTTTTTGGTGCTTTAGCCTCAAGCACCTCATCTTCTTCCTGGCCTTCAGCTCGAAGTAAACATATATTCACTTTGCCCAGTTGTATATGAAGCACTTGAGACTTTTTAAGCAGGCCCTAACTATCAATGTCAAATTAAATGCTAGCTAAATCTACGCTGCCTGCCCTCGATTTGTGTCCCCACAAACGAGCATGTAAAAGTGAGCAATTTCCTGCTAAAGCTGTTTATTTCAAAAGCATTTGTAACACAAACACAAAGGGAAATACAAGCTGAAGCTTTAAGAACTATTAAAGTTAAGAAGTCTATTATAGCAAAATATTTAAAAATCTCTGTTTACTCTGTTGAAATCATTTTGCTTAAATCGGAAAAAATAACATCTTTTCGTTATCCCCTTAAAGTATTTTCTGCCATGCTGGCAGTTATCCCACTCTATTAACACAATGGAATAACAATTGATATTGCCAATGCATAAAATAAAACTGATAAAATATTATGCAAGAAAAAGGGACTATTTCAATTCATTCGGAAAACATATTTCCTATCATCAAAAAATTCCTGTATTCCGACCATGAAGTGTTTTTAAGAGAATTGGTTTCTAATGCAGTGGATGCTACACAAAAAATTAAAAGTTTATCTGCATTAGGAGAATATACCGGTGATTTGGGTGATACTTCTATCGAGATCAAAATAGATAAAAAGAAAAAAACTTTACATGTAATAGACCGAGGAATCGGGATGACAGGTGAAGAAATTAAAAAATACATCAACCAAATTGCTTTTTCAGGTGCCACTGAATTTGTTGAAAAATACAAAGAAAAAGGTGAAGGAGCCGGCATAATCGGTCATTTTGGCTTAGGTTTTTACTCTGCCTTTATGGTGGCAGAAAAAGTTGAAATTAAATCACTTTCAAGAGAAGAAGATGCTACTCCTGCCCATTGGGTATGCGACGGAAGCACTGAATTTGAGTTAACTGAAGGTGACAGAAAAGAAAGAGGTAGTGAAGTTATACTTC
>JBEPWY010000030.1:0-17134 GCA_041642185.1 Marivirga sp. | reverse complement strand
CCCCACCCGCTAGAATTACATTCTTATCTCGGAAAGTTTCAGGATCTTTCACCATATAGTGAACGCCCTTACCTTCAAATTTAGCTATATCTGTAATAGGTGGTTTTCGAGGTTCGAAACAACCCAGCCCACCAGCTATTACAACTACTTTACAATCAATTTCTGTTCCGTCGCTGGTTGTTAAATGAAAACCTGAGGCGGTTTTTTCCAGTTGATCAAGCCTTTCGCCTAGGGTAAAAGTAGGATTAAAAGGCTTAATTTGCTCCATTAAATTATCTACTAATTCTTGCGCTTTCACTTCCGGAAACCCGGGAATATCATAAATGGGTTTTTTAGGATAGATTTCCGAAAGCTGCCCTCCTACCTGTGGCAAGGCATCTACAAGATGGCATCTTAACTTTAATAATCCGGCTTCAAATACGGAAAAGAGGCCTACAGGGCCTGCTCCAATTATGCAAATATCTGTTTGTATCATTATTTAAAAGTTGTCAATAAGTATAACTACTTCAAGGCAACAAAGTTCGTACAAATATAGTTGTTTTACTAACTATATTTTAGAAAATCTTACTTGAGGATTGTAGAGGTGAAAAATTTTCAATACCGAATAAAAGGTGTAAAAAAAAGTTTAGTGTTTTTTATGTTTATGGAAAAATTGATGATTTTTTCTTGATAAATATTTTTGCATCCATATCCAATACCTCAAAATCAATAGAATCTATCAGGGGCAAAACAGCATCATAAAATCCAATTATAAGGATACCACCAGGGTTTAAACTATCATAAAACTTTTTGAATAATTTAATTTTCGAATTAACGTCAAAGTAAATCATTACATTTCGACAGAATATAATATCAAATTTTTTATCAAAATCATCACTTATTAAATTGTGATGATCCCATTTAACGTGAGATATTAAGCTTTGTTTTAGTTTAAAATGCTCTGGAAGTATAGCTTCCTCTAAATAAGACTTAAGATTCCTGTTTAGTTTATATTCACTTAAGTTTTTGGTGTATTCCGGAAGCTTTATTATGTGATATTCACCATTTTGTGCTATTTGCAATGACTTGTTACTGATGTCAGTAGCCCAAGCCTTAGCTTTATGTTGGATGTTTAATTCCTGCAAAACTACCCCCATGGAATAAACTTCTTCCCCTGTGGAGCAGCCCGCATGCCAAATAGACAACCTTTCCTTATCTTTAAATCTATCTTTAAGAACATTCTTTTCCAATGTTTTCCAAAGCCTGGAGTCTCTGAATAAGGCTGTTAAGTTCACACTTATTTCATCCATAAATGGAAAAATAAACTCTTGCTCTCTTAAAATTTTCATCCATAATTCATGAATAGAATTAAGATTAAAAACAGTAAGTGTTCTCAATAACCTTCTTCGTAAAGATTTGGTCTCATAGCAACTAAAATCAATTCCATGTCTTTGTTGGATTGCTTCTGTTAATGAGCGCAATTCTTCATCACTTATTTCAATATTTTGATGGTTTGTACTCAATTAATCAATGTGTCCTAATATTAAAAGTGCTCGTTCCTTTTCGTTTGATCCAATTTTTTGCATTGCTGTTTTATATTCCTTCTTTTCACCATCATGTAATTCTAGCAATAAATTGAATGTTTCAGGACTTGCCTTTTCTGCTAATAATTGTCCTTTAACATGATTGTAAACGCCATTTTTTATAAAATCCGAAAGCAGGGTTTTTCTCAAGTCAAGTCTCTTGATTCCCAACTCTTTCAAGAATAAATCATTTGCAGTTTTAAAACTAAAGTCAGGATAAACTTCAGCTATAGGGAAACAGTTTTTAAAGGCTGTCACCATTTCTTGAAATTCAATAAGCTTTTCTTTATCCTGAGTGGTGAAAAGAGAGATAACCATAACTTTGTAGGGCTCCTGGTTTTCATTAAAGATAGGGGTAAAATTACCTGCCATCCATATTTCTTTTCCTTCAGCATCTACTATTCTAAATTCCCCTGAGAAAGTTCTACCTTCCAAAATGCTATTCCACATTATTTCATATTGAACAGGATCATTTCCATGCTGAGGAATTAAATTACGATAAGGCTTCCCTACTATAGTTTCTTGCTTGTACCCTGTAATCCCCATGAAAACTTCATTAGCGCTATTGACTCTTCCTTCTAAATCAAGCTCAACTGTTGATAAGGATGATAAGACAGCATCCATTTCTTTTTGCTTTGTTTTCATATGGATTTGAGTAGCCTCTAATTCTTCCATATTTTGTCTAATCTCCTCTTCTTGGGCTCTCATTTCCTGAGTCAGGCTCTGAGATTCTTCCAGCATCCGTTCTGTAGTACTATGTGCAGAAATAGCGGCAAGATTAAACCCAATTCTAGCTGCAATTTTCTCTAAATATTCAAAATGATGATCTTCTAAGTTATTAAATGAGGCTATTTCCATTGCTCCATAAATCTCCCCCTCAGAACTAAATGGCAGCAAACAAATACTTCTTGGAAGTGCACCACCTAAACCGGACTTTATTTGAATATAATCCTCCGGAATCTCTGTCAAATAAATTAACTCTTTATCGTAAAAAAGCTGTCCTAACAAGCCTTGCCCTTTTCTTATTTGCTTATTTATGTATTTTCTTCGGTCAAAAGCATAAGTAGCGGATAAGCTAAAATATTCTCCTTCCTCATCTTCTGATTTAATAAAAAATTGCCCTTGATTAAGATTTAAGTACTGTATCACATTTTTCAGAACTTGAAATGAATACTCTTTGATATTGTTATCGGTTGTTTTAACAGAAGCTATGGCAGCCAAACCTTCGTTTATCCAAGCATTTTGTTCCTCTGCTCTTCTCAAACGAACAATTTTCTCATTTGTATTTTGAAGATCTGATTTAATCTGCTCAGAACTTATATCGGCTATGGCTCCGCTAAATCCTTTATCCCCTATTTTTTGTATGGCAGAGAACGCTATTTTCATGTTATCTTTTAATTCCTGGTAAGAATTTAATTCATTTTTTAATTCACGCATAGATTTGTTTACCCAATAAAATTTCCCTCTCCATCGCTTAAGCGTTTTATATAAAAATGAATATGAAATGAAATTAATTATTAGAAAGACTAGAGCCAACGATAAAGAAATCCAGATCAAAACTTTCATTTCTATTGCTAGAATAGATAATGCCAAAGCCGTAGAGACAAGTAATATTATTAAAACACTTAAAATTCTATTGGTCATTTTTTGGGGATTTAAAATTACTCTTGCAAAAACTTCTTCTCTTCCACACACCATATAAACATGCAGGTGGCATCTGACACTTCTTTTATTTTAAATTCAACCAAATATAAATATAAAGGAAGATTAGTCTTTTGAAAATCAGACTCTACTATTTCTCTAAGTGGCTTTAATTTAGGTAACATCAATTCAGGCACATCACCGTAAATTTTTAATGTATAATGCTCGGACAATTGTGATATAAGTGTTGCTGAAATAATGTTATCTACTTCTCTAAGCATTTCATAAGAAAAATCATAGTTAACCTGCTTGTTATTATCTGTGTTGGTAATGTATTGAAGAGCTGAATCATCAATTAACCAATAGCTTTTTCCATAAATATCTCCAATAATTTCAGTTTTGAGTAGGATGAGATTTTCGTGAAAAGGGACATTTTCCAACTCAGATAATAACTCTGGTTTTTGAAGTACTTTTGCTTTTATAATATTAAGTTCAAAAGATTTATTTGTGAATTGCATTAAAGATTTTAACACTTTTTGATGTCCACGTTCAAATATATTTTGTATTTCTTTTTTTCCGGTAGCCTCATGCATGTTCAATAGATTTTTTGTTTTGACTGATGCTTTTTAAATAATTATTTGCTATACCAGGGACGCTTAAAACCAAACAAACATTACCATTGCCCATAATAGTGACTCCGCTCAGGAAAGGATTACTTTCAACCGGTTTCAGTAAAGGTTTCTCAATTATTTCTTTTTGTTGAAGCAAATGATCAACAATAAATCCTAGTCGCTTCCCATTTATCTTTACTATAATTATCTTGATGGTATCCTCAGGTAAGCAGGCATTAAGCTTAGATTGATTCAAGGAGGACTCATTAAAATTTGACAGGATTTCTGAAAGGTGGAGTAATATTACTGTATTGCCTTGGTTTACGGTTACCCATCCTTTAAAAGCCTTATGAATATCTTTCTTTTGAATTGAGATGACTGACTCAGTATAGTTTAAGGGTATCCCATAAACTTGCTCATCTAATTCAAACAGCAGTGTAGATTTTACTGCCATGGAGGAAGGAAGATTTAGAATAAATTTTGTGCCTTTTCCTATTTCGGATTCCATTTGAATAGTCCCGCCTATGCTATCAAGCGATTGTTTCACAACATCCATTCCTACCCCTCTTCCTGAAATATCATTCACTTCATCATTGGTTGAAAAACCAGGTCGAAAAATCAACATCAAAACTTCTTCCTGACTCATATGGTCAATTTCCTGAGAACTAACAATTCCTTTTGAAAGGGCTTTATCCTTGATTTTCTGCGGATTTATTCCTGCTCCATCATCAATTATTTCTAAGATGACATTATCAGATTCAGAACTTGATTTAATCCGAAGCTCTCCTTCTTCATTTTTACCTTTTGCCTTTCTGTCTTCCGCTTTTTCAATTCCATGTCCAATGGCATTTCTTACCAAGTGAATCATAGAATCACTAATCACATGAAGTATATTTCTATCGATTTCTGTTTCAGTTCCTTCTAAAACCAGGTTTACCTGCTTATCTTCCTTATTAGCTATATCTCGAACAATCCTGTGAAACTTATTGAACAGAAACCCCACCTGAACCAAGCGAACATTCATAACTGAATATTGTAAATCAGACGAAATCCTATTGAGGCGAGAAAATTCATTAGTTGAGATCTTATCATTAATGGCAATGAGACGATCCCTTTCTATGATTAATTCCCCTACCAGGTTTAGCAAATTGTCTAATTTCCCTACCGGCACTTGCACTAAATCAGAAAGGCTTATCTTACTGTTAATGGTCTGATCATCAGAACCGAACTCTTCAATTTCACTATTTTCTTTAACTGAAGCCTCTCCATTTTCTTCCTTCAAGGCTGGTTCAGACTTGTTATTAGCTTCAGTTTTTTTAGCATTTCGGATAATTACTTCAAGTTTGGTTTTTATGCCTTTATATTTGATCGTTTCCTCATTCTTAATAGCAGATATTAAACTTCCTAAAACATCCGCTCCTTTAAAAATGGATGAAAATATATCCTTACCAAGTGCTATTTTTTGATCTCTTATCTCCGCAAAAATATCCTCCAGGACGTGAGCAAGTTCGGCAATACTACTGAATCCCATGCCTGCAGCATTTCCTTTTAGTGTGTGGGTTATTCTAAACAAGGATTGGATTACACCATTATCTTCCGGCTTTTTTTCCAACTGAATTAACAACCGACTAATTTCCTCATAATTATCCATTGCCTCAGCAAAAAACAATTCCTTATACTCGTTCTCTTTTTTCTCGTTATTCATAAAGCACTTATTATAAAAGGCGGAAAATTCTTTAAATCTATTTGATAGGAAGCCGCACCCGAATCGTATGCTTCTTTAGGCATACCATATACCACAGAACTTTCTTGATTTTGGGCGATCGTTAACCCTCCATATTGTTTTACTTTCATTAATGCATTCGCGCCATCTTTCCCCATCCCTGTAAGAATGCAAGCGATCGTTTTATCTTTATAGATAACGGCTACTGATTCAATCATTGAATCGATAGAGGGGTTATTATAGGCAGCAAAGACTCTATTTTCCTTGGCTATTTCTATTCTACCATTTTTCTTTATCAATTTTGAATTAAAATCTGTTGGAACTAAGTATATATAATTGGGATTAATCACTGTTCCAATTTTGGCAGCGATCACTTTCTTAGCCGTACTCAGCTTTAACCTTTCAGTGAATGTTTCAATAAAACGCTGGGGCATATGTTGAATAATTATAACTGGTATAGCTAAATTATCGGGAAGGTTATTCAATAAAAATTCAATAGCCCCGGGCCCTCCGGTAGATGCACCAATTACTAATATTTTATAATTGAGTTCATTTTTAAAGCTGTGGTCAAATGTATTCTGTTTATTTAATTGACTTTGTTCATTTGAAAAATCTGATTCTTTAGCTTCTTTTATAAACTGAACAAGCTCCGGATACCCCTTTTCAATTTGTTCATCTGTAGGCTTATCCAGAAAATCAAAAGCTCCTTCATTTAAAGCTTCAAAAATTTCAGGACTTGCTTTTTCCAAAGAACTAAGTAATATAACAGGGATATTCAGTCCTTTCTCTTTCACTTTTTTTACCACGTAAAGCCCGTCATATTCAGGCATTATCATGTCGGTTAAGATAATATCAGGTAAAATCATTTCCGCTTTTTCAATGCCTGCTAAACCATTGCTTGCACTTCCTGCTAATTCAAGAACACTGCTTTTCCGAATTATATCAGAAAGGACAATCCTCATAAAACCGGAATCTTCAATTAATAAGACCTTAACTTTTTCAACAATGCTCATTTAATCATAAGTCATTAACAGCTTTCACTAATTGATCACTGGTAAAGGGCTTTAATATATAAGAATATGCCCCTAAGCTTAAGCCTTCCTGAATCACCGACTCTTGACCAACAGCACTGACCATCACCACTTTAGAAGGTAATCCTTCTTCCTTATAAACCCTTAAAATATCTGTTCCTATCATGTCGGGCAAGATATTATCTAATGTGATAATATCGGGTTGCAGGTCAAAAGCAAGATCAATGGCTTCTTCTCCCGTAGATGCTTGCCCTATAACCCTGTAGCCCCCTTGTTCCAATGCGTCTTTAATAATTGTACGCATATACATGGAATCATCAACTATTAATACATTCTTACTCATAACTTCTAAATTGATTAAATGATATAAATTTGCTGAGCTGCTTTCTGAACTCTACAATCTCCTGTAGCTGAATTGAAATACGCTGTTCGGGCAATATTCCCTCCCGTGTCTTGAGCAGCAATAAAAACCTTTTTATTGATTAGCAGCTCTCGTATTACATTCACATTTTCTTCACCTATTTTATAGGAAGACTTAAAAATACTTGCACCTCCTACTATTTTGGCTCTTAAATTCTTTAGGCTTGATCCTTTTTCAGATAATTGATTAAACATGTTCATCAAAATCTCTTCTGCAGATTTATAGCCTGTATGCTCGTATGATATGGTTACAGGAATATGTGCACCTGATGTAATATTTAAATACCGGTCTTGCAGGAATAATCCTACACAAGACCCCAAGCCATGGCAAACCATTTCCATGGCTTCTTGGGTGGTATAAAAATCATTAATCAAGAGCACTATCCTTTTCACACTGTCTCTTTCTTTTTCTTAAAGAATTCTGATGTTTCCTGATCGGTAATCACATTAATTACGTCAATCAATACTATCAATCGATTATCCATTTTCACGATGCCTCCAAAATTTCCTTTTTCAGAAAATGCTTCTCCTGTAAACACATCATTTTCTATCGAGTCGACATCAATACTTAAAGTATTAGGGACATCATTAACCAATACCCCCATTTTATATTCATCGCTTTCGATTACCAGTGTATAGCTATCACCGGAATTATCTTCCACTTCAGCTAAGCCAAACTTGCTCCTTAAATCTATAATAGCAATAACATTTCCTCTGATGTTGGCCACTCCTTTAACAAAATCAGGAGTTTTAGGCATTTTAGTGATATTTGGGGTTAATACCACCTCTTTTATTTGATCAATATGTAGTCCATATTCCTCATCCCCTAAGCGGAAAACTACTATCTGAATCTTTTCAGCACTCTTTTCAATTTTTTCACTGTTGCTCATAATTCTTATGATTAAATTTCAGGTTAGCAGATGGTACTTATGCTTTTTTAAGCTTAAACTGTTGAACACCCGCTTGTAATTCAGCAGAAACTGACGAAAGTTCATCACCCGCTTTGCTAATTTCCATCATACCAGTATCCATTTGTTGGCTTGAGCTGGCAACTTGCTGGCTACCGGCAGCAGTTTCTTCAGAAACCACAACTATCTGCTCTATATTTTTCACTACTGAATCTATGGATATCTTTTGACCTGCTGCTGCCTCCAAAATTTCTTTTGAAAAACCAAAAGTTTCTTCATTAGACAATGCAATTTCCTGGAATATCTTTTCAGCTTCTTTTGTAGATTTATTGCCTTCCCCAACACTTACTTCCATGATTTCAATAGCCTTACCTGCTGCGTTCGTATCTTTTCTAACATCATCTATAATTTTCTCAATTTCATCTGAAGATTTTCGAGAACCCTCCGCTAATTTCCTTATCTCTTCTGCAACTACAGCAAATCCACGGCCTGCATCACCTGCACGCGCAGCTTCTATAGCAGCATTAAGTGCCAATAAGTTGGTTTGGCTTGCTATCTCAGTAATTACTTTAAGAGTTCTTCCAATTTCTTCAGTTCTTCCGGTTAAGATTGAAATGGATTCGGAAGTCATATTGGCTGATTTTTCTATCCCTCCCATATTTTCCACTAAAATTTGAACTGTTTCCATTCCCTTTTTAGAATTTTCAAGCCCTTTTTCTGCAGCTTTATTAATAAATCCGGCCTTCTTTTCAGTCTCTAATGCAGTGCTATGAACTGCACCCACTAATTTTGACGATTCATCCGTTCTTTGTGCCTGGTCCTGTGCACCTTTAGCCATTTGCGTTATAGCTGTTGAAACTTCAGTGGTGTTTCTTTTCATGTCATTCGTCTGCTTCTGTAATAAATCAGATGACCTTGAAACAACTTCTGCTCCTTCTGATATATTCATTAAAACACCGCTAAGGTTATCTAAAGCTGCATTAACCTCATCAGCCACTTCAGAATCATTTTCTACTCGCTGGGTTAAATCTCCCTTAGCCATGGCTCGGATTACTTCAATCACATCCGACTGCTCTTCCATGGCTTGCTGAACTTCCTGCTCTTTAATTTTTTGCTCCGTAATATCATAACGAACACCTATATATTTAATAGGCTTTCCGTTGGGTCCTAATACAGGGGCAATGATGGCATCTACAAAATATGGATCGCCATTTTTCTTTCTGTTTTTAATTTCTCCACGAAACAGATTTCCTCTGCCAATGGTAGACCACATGTCTTTAAAAAGTGACTTAGGGGAATCTTCGTGCCGAAACATGCTATGTGGCTGTCCTATGCATTCCTCTCTTGTATACCCGGTTACTTCTAATAATTTATCGTTTACAAAAGTGATATTACCTTTCAGATCAGACTCAGAAACCAAACAAGCAACATTTATTTGATCCATTCGCGTTGCCAATTCTGTTTCCATTGCTTGAAACTTTCTAGCAGTTTCGGTCGCTTCTTCCTCAGCTCTCTTACTTTCTTCCATAGCTTGAAGCACTTCTTGCTCTTTCATCTTTTGCTCAGTGATATCATATCGAACACCAATATATTTTACTGGCTTTCCATTGGATCCTAGAACTGGAGCAATAATGGCATCAACAAAGTAAGGATCGCCATTTTTCTTTTTGTTTTTAATTTCTGCTCTGAAGATATTCCCTCTCCCTATAGTAGACCACATATCCTTGAACACTTCCTTGGGGCTATCGGGATGACGGAACATGCTGTGAGGTTGCCCTATACATTCTTGACGAGTATAACCTGTAACTTCTAGCAACTTATCATTTACATAAGTGATGTTTCCTTTTAAATCAGATTCAGAAACCAAGCAAGCAACATTTATTTGATCCATTCTTGTTTGCAACTCAACTTTTACCTGATCATACTCCTTGGCTGTATCAACTGCTGCTAACTCGATTCTTTTCTTCTCTGTGACATCAAAAGCATATTTTATTACTTTTACTACTTTACCGTTTTCATCAGGAATAGGAGTGTAAGTAGCTTGTAGCCATACGATATCACCATTTTTACCCAACCTTTTAAATTCTCCATTTTGATGGTCACCAGCTGCTAATGATTTCCAAAAACTTTTATAGTCATTACTCTGAACATAATCATCTGAAACGAAAATACTATGGTGCTCTCCTTTAATTTCATTAATGGAATAGCCTATTGCATTGAGGAACTGATCATTCGCACTCAAAATATGTCCGGTGGGGTCAAATTCAATTGAGGCGAAGGCATTATTTACTGCGCTAATATGATTTTGCAAGTCCTTACTATTTTTTTCTGGCTTACCATTTGAGGATCTAGCATTTATTGTTTCATCTTCTTTTACAGGCATAACTTTTTCTTTTTTTAAATTTTTTCCGATCGCCATAACTATTTACTTTTAGTTTCTAAATTGATTAATGTTTTTTAAATAAGCTTTTGTGAAATCCTGATAGTCTATTGCGCCATTGGAATTGGGCGAATAGGTGATGACACTTTCACCAAAAGACGGGGCTTCAGATACTCGTACATTTGTCCTGATTACTTTCTCAAAAACTGGTACTTCTAAATTTGATTTGATATATTCATTTACTTCTTTATTTAGGCTTTTTCTGCCATCAAACATTACACTTAGCACCCCAGCAATAGTTAAGTTAGGATTTACATTTTCTTGGATTTGACTGATAGTATTGAGCATTAGTTCAATACCTTTTACACTTAACACCTCCATCTGGGCTGGAATAATTACTTCATTAGAAGCATATAAAGCATTAAGTGTAAGAACAGAAAGAGAAGGAGGACAGTCAATGAGGATAAAATCAAATTCTTCGATGCCTTTCAATAAATCAGCTAGAAAGGTATGGTTATTTTTATCTCTTGAAATGGAATATTCTAAATCAGCCAATTGAATGCTTGCAGGCAGAACATAAATCCCATCTACTGCAACCAATACTTCTTGAAGCTGGGCATTACCATAAAATATATCAACTAATGTAGGTTGATGATCATCATCAATCCCAAATGAAAAACTAAGGTTCGCTTGAGGATCCCAATCAACTAATAATACTTTGAAGCCTTCATGTGCCAAAGCCACTCCCATATTAACCGTTGTAGTAGTTTTACCTGATCCACCTTTATGATTAACAATTGATATTATGCGCTTTTCTTCCATCTTTCTCAAAGGTAGATGGTTAGATAATCATAATTACTCAGGTTTTACTTCTAGGATATGCTACTATAAATACGGAAATTCATGTCAGTAAAACTACGGAGAGAGATTGGAAGCATGTTTTATCTTAACAACTCAGCCCTAAACCCGCGTGTCTGCATGCACAGACAGACCTTTACAAGAAGATAGACAGACCGGGACATCGGACTGTTGTTTAGCATTCTTTCATTTGTGGAGATACAAATACAAGCTAAGAACTTAAATAAATAAGGTGCTTTTCAATAATGATAGTAAGACAGGACTTGCCTCTGCTTGTGTCTTCCCGCCTAGCTAGTTAGGATTAATGTCTCAATACATTTTTTCTATTGATGAGTCTTCCTTTTTTTGAGTTAGGAATTTCTATTTCAATACTGGTTCCTAAAGTATATTCAGAATTTAGCTTAATTTTACCTCCCAATTTTATAACAATCTCCTTACTTTCAAATAAGCCAATTCCTGATCCTCGTGACCTATCACTACCTCTATAGAATAAATCAAAAACACGATCTTTATTACTTTTACTAATCCCGGTTCCGTTATCAAAAATTTTCATTATCACTTTTTCTGGTGAAGAAATAAATTCAACATCAGCGAAATTTTGAGATTTATTAAGGTCAATAAAATCAAGGCAATTTTTTAAAATATTGCTTAGCACCAGTTTTATCCTTTTAAAGTCACTGTAAAAGATATGATTTTGGGCAAGGCTTTTTTCAAAATTAATTTTCTGAAAATTGGGATGAAAGGATAATTCATTTTTCACTAAATCAAATAATTTATCAAAATCTACTTTTTCATCTCTTACTGCCTCATTATTATTTTTTGAAATGCGACCGAGATTCTGAACCAGGGAATCTAATTTCATGACACTAGCTTGTATCATAAACATGTATTCATTTTTCTCTTGATCAGTATGAGCAAGGCCAAGCAAATTCAAGAGCCCCAAAATGGAACTAATAGGCGATCTTAAATCGTGCGAGGCACTATATATGATTCGGTCCATTTCTGTTTTTGATTTCTCTAAAAGAGCTCTCTGATGACCCAGCTCCTGTTTTTGTTTCTGAACACTACTAATATCCTTTAGTACCCAATATATACTATCGTTCTCAGAGATTTCTGTAGAGATATTTGTCCAATAATTTTTGTTTAAAGTTGATGATAATAAGTAGTTGCAATTATTACAGTTGTGTCTTTTTTTCAACTTATATATTAAATCTTCCCAATCTTCCTGATCGGTAAATAATTTTTTCACTTCAAAGTTTGAACCTTTTATTTCAAAAAGCTGTCTTCCGGCCTCATTAATATATTTAATGTTTCCTTCCATATCACTTTTTATTAAGCATACCCTATCAGAAACTTCTAGAAGTCGCAGCATAGTGTTTAGGTCAGAAAAGGTTAAAGATGTAGTCATTTAAATTTTATTTGATACAAAGCTCCGTAATTAAGTAGACTAAGAGAATACCAAATGACACCCGGAATTCACTCCGTATTTTTACTGAGAATCCCCTGTGATTTACCCTTAATTTGTAAAATGAGCGATTAAAACGCTTATCATTGTCCTACTAATAAAGACTAGAGATGAATAGTAAGTTTAACCTAAGAAAGCTTTGTAAAAATTTAACCGAAAAATTAGAAGAGGATTCGAACAGGAAAAATATCATCAAACTATCAATAGATAAGAGTATTCCAAATGAATTTTATGGATACCCAGAAACTTGTGAAAAATTACTAAATCAGGGCTATAATTTTTTTGCTAATAAGCTTATAAATGGAATTGTTAAGATAGATGTTCTTAAAAAAAATGAAAACAAAAAAGAAACCAATCTAATCATCAAGATTTCAGGTCATGACAATATTCAAGATTTAAGAATTGAGGAAACACCTAATCCAATCTCTTTTAAAGAATTTTCAGATCTTAAATACAAATTTGATGGAATTAAGGATTTTAAAATTTCTGAAAAAGGGTCTGCTTTAATTTTTCACTCTACTTTACAGAATATTGATTCCATAGCTGATAAAAAAGTGCCCCCCTCCTTAGTAGGAAAACAAATTTTAATAGCAGAAGATAATGAAATTAATGCAATGGTATTTTCTAGCTTTTTAGAGGAATGGGGTTGCATTAGCACTTTTGCTATTAACGGGTTAGAAGCACTACAAATGGCTCAAGAGTATGAATATGATTTAATATTAATGGATATTCATATGCCTGTTCTAAACGGAATCCTAGCAACTGAAAAAATTAGAGAATTTAATAAAAGCATTCCTATAGTAGCTTTAACTGCTTCTGATCTGGAGCAGGATTATAATGGCGCGCAAATAGCCGGCACATCTGATTATTTGATCAAACCAATTAGCAGTCAGCTTCTTCATTCTGTTATCTCCAGGTGTATTTTGGACACGGATAACAGGAGTTAATCATTATTTATACGCAATGTTAATATGGTTTATTTTATCAATACGCTTTTTTTAGTTTCAATCCCATACTTCAATCAATTAGTAACTCTTACCCTTATATTATTAGTAATCATCCTTTTCCTTCTTTATAGGAATAAACGAGAAAGATTAAAGCTGACAAAAGCTGAGTTAAATACCAAACGTATTAGTAGTCAACATAATGTTTTGATGAAAAATCTTCCGGATTTAATTCTTAGTATTAATTTGAAAGGAGGTATCACCTACTCTAACAAATCCTTTTTTGGCATTAATTCCAATGACATAATTGGTAAAAATATTTCAGAGTTTTTTGGTATGGATATGTTGGGTAAATATCTTAATTACATAAAAAATAATAAGGAAATAACTCCTACACAGGAAGAAACTTATGAGCTGAATGGTAGCTTTTTTAAATGGAGGCTTCTCCCCGTTAACTGGGCTGGAGAAGGAGAGATATTAATGGTAGCAAGGAATATAAGTAAAAGAGTGGCCTTAAATAATGCACTTATGGATAGCCAGCTTAATTTTGAAGGCTTTCTTCAAGCACTGCCCGGAGTTGCTTATAGAAAAGAATTGGATAAACAGAATCAGGAAAACTACACCTTTATTAGTCATCGCGTTTTAAACTTGACCGGTTACTCCGTTGAAGATTTTATGACGGGTAAAATTAGCTGGAATAACTTAATCGAAGAAAATGACCAAGCTCGAGTTATTGAGCTCGCTAAATCGATTAGTCCGGAAACTCCTGGATTTTCCATCGAATATAAAATCACAAGTAAAACCGGAAAAAAGATCTGGTTGCTCAATCAAGCTCATACAACTTTCAAAAACAATATCCCAATCAGAAGAGAAGGGGTGATTTTAGACATTACCAGCAAAAAAGACAGTGAATTAGAAATATATGAATTAAATAAGGAGCTTAAAGAACTAAAATTCGCAATTGATACTACCTCATTGGTTACCATAACTGATATAAAAGGAAAGATAAAATATGTAAACAATAAGTTTATAGAAATAAGCGGATACAGTTATGAAGAATCTATTGGTCAACCGCACAATTTAATTAATTCCTCTTATCATTCATCTGAATTTTGGGCCGATCTTTGGACTACCATTAGTGCTGGAAAAATTTGGAATGGGGAGATCAGGAACAAAAATAAAAATGGAGCAATTTACTGGGTAAACACATTTATAGTCCCAATAAAGAATTCAAACAATGAAATAAAGGAATACCTATCCATCAGAAATGATATTACTGAAAAGAAAAAGCAAGCAGAGGAAAACAAGTTGTTATCGCTTGTAGCAAAAGAGACCTCCAATTATGTAATCATTACAGATGCAGAAGGTAAAGTTGAATGGGTAAATCAAGCTTTTGAGCAGGATACAGGTTTTAAGTTAGAAAGTATTAAAAATCTGAAACCCGGGCATTTTCTGCAAGGTGCTGCAACTTCTGCAAAATCAATTCAAGATATTAGAAATGGGCTTAAAGCACAAAAAAACTTTACAACAGAAATATTAAATTACACAAAAGATAAACAACCTTTTTGGGTAAATATAAATTTCCAACCTATTTTTAATGAGGCTGGGCAGTTAATAAACTATTTCGCTATCATGCGTAATATTACTATCTATAAAGATTTGGTATTAAAACTTGAGAAAGCAGTAAAAAAAGCTAAAAAATCCGACCAACTTAAAACAACTTTTTTAGCAAACATATCTCATGAAGTAAGAACTCCCATGAATGCTATTATAGGTTTTTCCGAGTTGTTAGGTATGAAAACCATTTCAGAGGATAAGGTCAAGTATTTCTCAAACATCATTAAGCAAAGAAGTAAAGATTTGTTGTCCATCTTCAATGATATGCTGGACACTTCAAAATTGGTATCGGGGCAAGTACAACTTAACGTTAGTACAGGTAACCTAAAAAATTTGATGGGGAAAATCTTTAGTATTCACGCCTATTCAAATGAAAAACTGAAAAGTGGGAAAGTAAGCTTTAAATTAAACCTTGAACTTCTAAAACACGAAGAGCTAGTTAAAGCTGATTTTATAAAGTTACATCAAGTACTTGAAAATTTAATCATCAATGCTATCAAATTTACTGAAAGAGGCAGCATTGAATTCGGTTGTAGAAAAATAGCCCCTGACAAACTTCTATTTTATGTTTCCGATACTGGAAAAGGTATGGACCAAGAATTGAATTCTTATATTTTTGAGGCTTTTAGACAAGTGGATGATACCCATATTAACCATGGGGGCTCTGGACTAGGGCTATCCATTTGTAAAGGCTATGTAGAGCTGATGGGAGGTGAAATTTGGTTCGAATCGGAAATTAATAAAGGATCCA
The DNA here is from genome assembly GCA_041642185.1 of Marivirga sp. Taxonomy (GTDB): domain Bacteria; phylum Bacteroidota; class Bacteroidia; order Cytophagales; family Cyclobacteriaceae; genus Marivirga. Next base: position 1,223 of record JBEPWY010000030.1, on the reverse strand, counting down.
ATTTCTATTTTACAATCCCTATCGTCTAAGTCTCGCTATAAGGCAAAAACTTTTTAAGTTTTTCAAACAGTTCATGTTCTTCTATTGGCTTGGTTAATCTGCCGCAAAAATTTTCTCCTAAACTTTCATCTGTACCTAAGGAAGCTGTAAAAGCAATGATTGGAGTTTGATCGCAACCATTCAAAGACTTAATAATACTTGCGGTTTCTCTTCCTGACATGTCCGGCATTCTCAGGTCCAACATGATGACATCCGGTAAAATCTCTTCCGCCATACGAATACCCTCTTTTCCACTATTGCAGGCAAAAACCTCCACTTCGTGCTCTTCTAAATAAGCCTTTATCAGTTCAGTGTTAATTTCTACGTCATCAATAACCAATAATTTACTTGATTTGAAAAACAGTCCCTTTCTCTGTGTTATTAGGTTATCTGTTAATTCAATATCATTACTATATTTAATATTTGGAAAATGGATTCTAAAAGTACTGCCTCTTCTTAATTCGCTTTCAACCCTTAAATCTCCCTGCATTACTTCAACTAATTTCTTTGATATGGCCAAACCTAGGCCTGTTCCTCCATAATCTTTTGAGATCATCACATCTGCTTGATGGAATGATTCAAAAATAAGATCTAAATTATCTTTAGAAATGCCAATACCCGTATCCTCAATCTCAAAAATTAATTCTCCAAAGTCACTGATATCGGAATCGTCAAATGTAAAATCAACCCTCAACTTCACAGTTCCATCTTCAGTGAATTTTATTGCATTACTTGTTATATTAACTAATATTTGTTGTAATCGAAATGGATCCACAAAAACCCGGTCAGGAATTTCGGAATTATAAATTATTTCAAAATCATTACGGTTGCTTTTAGCTTGACCAGAAAAAAGCTGCTCTATTTTTCTGAGTAGGGGGCGCAAATCAAGCATTTCAGGACTAAGGACAACATTACCTGACTCAATTTTAGAAAAATCCAGTAGGTCATTGATAAGTGTCAATAAAGTGCGCCCACTGTTCAAAATAATATCAAGTTTTCTTTTAACCGGTTCTAATTCTGAAGTATTGTAAAGCACTTCAGAAAACCCTAAAATTGCGTTTAAAGGCGTTCTGATTTCATGGCTCATATTGGCTAAAAACTCAGACTTTGATTTCTTAGCTTTCTCCGCCTTTAGTTTTTCCTTTATCAAATTCAACTCTAAATGATTTTTAGATATTGCTTCT
>JBEPWY010000029.1:0-17200 GCA_041642185.1 Marivirga sp. | reverse complement strand
TGGCAATAGCCTAAATAACAAAACAAAAAACTACAATAGACCCTTAAACCTACAATAATTGAAGAAAAGTTTCTCTTACTTTTTCTAGGCAATTTGTGCATTCTATTTTGTAACCTAAGTTACAAACAATACCTAATCGAAAACCGTATCTTTGAGAATAATTATGTGCATACTAAAATTCAAATTATGAATCATAAAAACATTAAAGCTGAAGAATTCGATAAATTATCAAAAGAAGAAAATACTGTTGTTTTAGATGTAAGATCTCCTGAGGAAAAAGTAGAGGGGTTTATTGAAGGCGCTACAGTTATTAATATTATGGGACCCGATTTTGCTGACAAAGTGAAAGCCTTGGATAAGGATAAAACTTATTTAGTGTATTGCAGAAGTGGTAATAGAAGCAGTACTGCTTGCGGTTTTATGGCAAGTAATGGATTTGATAAATTATATAATTTGGAAGGTGGAATTCAAGCGTGGAACCAATATAAAAACACTTAAAAAAATATGACTAGCTTCACCAATTTAATTAATGATAAAAAACCAGTTCTGGTTGATTTTTATGCAGACTGGTGCGGACCATGCAAAACAATGGCCCCTTTTTTAGAAGAGGTGGCTGTGAAAATGAAGGATAAGGTTAAAGTGATAAAAGTAGATGTAGACAAAAACAAAACAGCTGCTTTAAAATATAATGTAAAGAGTATTCCTACCCTTATTCTATTTCGTGATGGAAAAATAGAATGGCGAAAAGCAGGAGTAGTAGACGTTCAGAGCATTATTAAAGAAGTAGATAAAGTAGTATGATTAATAAAAATAAATGGTTTTACGCCATTGCTGCAGTTTTAACTTTAGGACTTGCCCCCTTTACTCCAGAACCTCATTTCTTCGGAAAAGTTCGATGGATAGCAGGTGGAGGAGAAGGTATGCAAATGGCTGATTATTTCGACTTCTTTTTCCATGGCTTGCCATGGTTTTATTTAGTATTTTTAGTTATTGTTACACTAATTAAAAAATTAAAAGCTGAAAAACATACTTAGAAATAATCCATTATAAGCAGTTATGGAATTATGGATCCTTGATTGCGTATATAGCCGGTAATTTTTCTAATTTTAGGGAAATTACCGGCTATGTTTTTTATTCTTTCTAAAACTATCAGTTTTCTTTTTTTGCCCACCACATTAATTGGCCTTTGCTGGCTGGCGTATTTTGTTTTCAACAAAAAGAAATGGAGCAAATATTTAGCTATTTCAGGCTTTGCTTTATTCATTGTGTTCACCAATGATTTTTTAGCAAATACGATACTGAAAAGTTGGGAAACTGATCCTGTTCCGATGACTGATCTGGAGAATAAAAAATTAACTTATGGTGTTTTACTCACAGGCATGACTAATACTCAGAAACTGCCTGATGACCGAGTGTATTTCCAGCAAAATGCTGATCGACTGCTGCAAGCCATGGTGTTATTTCGGCAAAATTATATAGATACATTAATTATTTCCGGGGGTGGCGCTACTGCCTTAAGGTCAGATCTTCAAGAGTCGCAAGTATTATGGAATTATTTAAAATCAATTAACTTTCCTGTTGAACGGGTAAAAATTGAGCCGAAATCCCGAAATACTGTTGAAAGTGCCCAATATGCTTTAGGTTTGATTAGTAAAAACGAGCCTATTTTGTTAATTACCAGCGCAAGCCATATGCCAAGGGCCTCTGCTTGCTTTGAAAAACATGGCTTTGATGTTGTAGAATTTCCTACCGTTTTTCATACTGTAGATGATGCCCTTTCTCCTGCGATGTTTATTCCCAGTTATGAAGCTTTAATGAAATGGCATATTCTATTTAAAGAATGGATGGGTTATGTCGCTTATAAAGCAGCAGGTTATATATGAAAAAAAAGCCTTAATGCTTCCACATTAAGGCTTTAAAATGAAGTAAATAAAATTATTTTATTAGAAATGCATCTTCTTCCAATTCAACATTAAACTCTACAGATTTTAATGCCGCATTAAGAGGAAATCCCTGGTTGATTAATTTCTTAGTGGCTATTTGTACTCCATCCCTTTCTTCATAATCAAGGAATTCTTCTGAGACAGTAACATCTCCCTGAGGAGCTTTTTGTACACTTGAGACCTTTAATTTTAAACCTGAATCAGCACTGTAATAGTGATAAGCTTTATTTCCTGAAGGCATAACAACTTCAATAACATAAGCAGTCTTTCCATCTAAGTCCTGAACACCTTTTAATGTATATTCAATTCCCATTTCGTCAAAATATAAATCAGGAAAAACTTTTGCATTTGGCACCATATCTTTTTTACTATTTTCAGGAAGAGGCACTTCACGACCTTGGGCCAACACCTTAACATTCTCTCCATCATAAACAGATTTAGATAAAACCATACCGGCCATTCCCACTTCCTGCGTAAAAGCTTCATTATTTTTCACTTCATCAATAACTATAGTTTGTCCCTGAGCTGAAGCTTCGTAAGTAGTTTTGATATTGTTGATACTCTTTAATTTCTCCTTTCCCCCTAATGCCTTGAAATACTCGTCTAAAACTGTCTGAGCTGTTACTCCTTCAGGAACTTTCATATTATCTTTAGGATCATATTCATTCCCTTTTCTGTCAAAATACTTTACTTCACCAAATTGCTTTAAGCCTTCTGCCACATCTTCTCCTTTTCCAACTACTAAAATATTAGCGTTTTCAGGAAGGATATATTTTTGTGCCATTGCTTTCACGTCTTCTAATGTAACAGCATCCAATTTCTTTAAATAATTGGTGTAATAATCTGCAGGCAGGTCATAAATTGCACTATTGATAGCAAATGAAGCTACTGTTTGTGGGCTTTCCAATGATCTGGCAAAACTACCTGCTATAGAGGCTTTGGCTGCATCCAGTTCCTTCTGAGTAACTCCTTCAGTATTAATTTTCTCTAATTCATACATGAACTCATAAACCGCACTATCTGTCACCTCATTTCTCACACTTGCACTTGCAGTAAAGCTTCCTACCAATTTATCATTACTTAAAGAAGATCTTGCACCATAAGTAAAGGCTTTATCTTCTCTTAAATTTTGCATTAAACGTGAAGAAAAACCTCCACCTAATACCTGGTTTAATACTCTTGCTTTAATAACATCCTCAGAACCAATTTTAAGATCCACAGGATAAGCCACATTAATTACAGATTGTACTGACGCTTCTCTGTCCACCAAAGCAACATAAGTATTTTCAGGTGCCTTAGGCATTTCATATTTTGCAGCAGGTATATTACCTTGCTCCCATTTGCTAAAATTTTTCTTGATTAATTTTTTAGCTTCTTTAGGGGTAATATCCCCTACTATAGCCAAATATCCAATATTAGGTCTGAAATAGGTATCGTAGTATTTTTTAGTATCCTCCAAGGTGATGTTTTCAACACTTTCTTCAGTAGTAAACTCCCCGTAAGGGTGATCTTTACCATAAACCAATACACCATTTACATTAGATGCAATTGCATTAGGATCATCTTTAGACGCTGCCAAACCTGATAAAGTTTGTTTCTTCAGTTTATCAAGCTCATCCTGAGGAAAAGCAGGGTTAAACAATATATCCGTCATCAACTCAATTAGCTTTTCCTTATGTTTGGTCAAGGAAGTAGCATAAAGGCCAGTTGAATAGGTATTAATATTGGCGCCTATAAAATCAATTTCAGCATCCAGCTCAGCTTTAGTTCTATTTTCAGTTCCTTTAGTTAATAGTTGACCGGCCATACTTACATAACCGCTCTTATCTCCCTCTAAAATTGGATCTCTATCAAAAGTTAAGGAAAAGGCAACCCTTGGTAATTTGTGATTTTCTACCACATACACCTTTAGTCCATTTTTAAGAGTAAATGAATGTGGTTTCGCAATATTTATTTCAGGAGCTTCTGTTGGCTCAGGAGCCTTTGTTCTGTCTACCTGCGCCATTACTACAGTGCCTGCCAAAACAAATAATACGCTCAGATATAATTTAAATATATTTTTCATCTTTATTTTTTATTTGTCAATGATAAATGAATTAGTTGCTATTATTTAGCTTTTGGTAAATAATACAAAACAACTCTGTTATTTTTAGTCAAATACTTTTTAGCAACCCGCTGGATATCTTCTCTTGTAACAGACATATATCTATCAATTTCATTGTTAACTAAATTAGCATCACCAAAATAAACATGGTAGTTGGCCAGGCTCTCAGCTATACCTGTCATTGTACTATTGCCTGAAATAAAATCATTCTCTACCTGATTTCGCACTTTCTGGAATTCAGTTTCTGTTATCAATTCATTTTTAAGCTTATCAACTTCCTCATCCATTGATTCTTCCAAATCCTGTAAGTCGCCCCCTATAGTAGGTAGTCCGAATAAAAGATAAAGTCCCGGGTCTTCCGATGAAAAAGGAATTGCCACCACTTGTAAAGCTTTTTGCTGCTCATCAACCAATGACTTATACATTCTTGCACTTTGTCCGCCTGATAAAACTGTACTTAACATTTCAAGGGCATAAGAATCCTCTGAACCTTGCTCTGGCATATGATACGCTTGTATCACTGCAGGTAATTGAATATTGTCGTAAATAGTATCTCTAACTTCCTCTGTCTGCTCAGGTTCAACTACAGTGGGTCTCGGAATTTCTTTCCCTCCCCTAGGGATGTCTCCAAAATATAGTTCTACTAATTCTTTAGCTTCATCTATTTCTATATCGCCTGCTATTGAAATAGTAGCATTTTCAGGAACATAAAAAGTGTTATAAAATTCAATAAACTCATCAAGGCTAGCTGCGTTTAAATGCTCTAAAGAACCAATTGGTGTCCATTGATAAGGATGCTTAGTATAAGCTCTTTTCATAATTTCAGGCAAAATAGTACCATATGGCTGGTTATCATATCGTTGCCTTTTTTCTTCTTTCACTACTTCTCTTTGAGTTTCAACTCCTATTTCTTCAATATTAGCATGAAGCAATCTTTCCGATTCCATCCATAAGCCTAATTTTAATTGATTAGAAGGCAGCACTTCGTAATAATAAGTTCTATCAGAAGAAGTATTGGCATTATTGACACCTCCCGCATTAGTGATATATTTATCAAATTCACCTCTTTCGATGTTTTTAGATCCTTCAAAAAGTAAGTGTTCGAAGAAATGGGCAAAACCTGTTCGTTCCGGGTTTTCATTTTTAGACCCCACATGATACATAACCGATACTACTACAATGGGAGTTGTATTATCCTGATGTAATATTACATGCATCCCATTGTCTAAATCAAATTCTGTGAATTCAATTTTTTTATCCTGCGCTTGGGCCGAAACTGCCAAATACAGGAATACTAATACAAATTTTATTCTTTTTAACATGAATGATTTATTTTATTATTGAACCATATTTATAAATTAATATTCAAATATAGTATATATATTACATCCCTCTATTCTGTCAACTACTTTTTTTATCAATGGTTAAAATGCAGGATTGAATTCAATTTTATCGCTTAATAAAAAAATTATACGTGATGCAAAATTGGTTCTTTAATGAAAGTGCTTTCCATTTTGCTCAAAAAAACCTTTCTGCTGCACAGAAAGGTCTTTACTAATTATAAATTACAGCAAGTATTAATCATGCGATTCCTTCAATATTTCTTTAGCTTGATGTCATTCCAACCTTGGGCCAAATTTAGTCACTATATATGGGTGGGCTAATGAATAAGGGAAATCAACTACCTTTATTAATGACACACCCAAATTTATCTGATAATCCTACGGGGCATAACACTCCGACAAGTTCTCTAGGTAAAATTCTCTCTAATTTATTTTTTCATAAAGACCTGAGTTCGATTTTAAATTTGGATTAAAAAATTCATTAGAACGCAGTTTCGGAAATTTTCTTTTTATTTTTTTTTAAAAATGAACATTAGCCTGTGCCGCCACGGCGCGGTATCCGTCATCTCACTAATATTAGTAGGAGATATCCCGCTAAGCGGCACAGGCAGGATAAATTAAGACTTTTTGCAAAATTAAGTCTTTGACTCGCCCTAGCGGTGACGTCATTTTTTTAATCGAACTCAGGTTAATAGTTAAGAGATTAAAAAACTAGCTCTTGAGTGATCCGAATCTGTTTTTGAGAGAGGGATTAATTTTAGACTAGAAGTGACGATGGGCTTGGAAGTGTGGAAAAAGAGAGCATTGAAAGTGTTTGACATCCCTTTATTCTTAAGATTGGATAAGAGAATTTCAATAAAAAAAGACGAATTCCATAAGAATTCGTCTTTCCGGTTAGTTTGGTTTTTTAATACTTTAGAAACTTTTTTTGAAGCCTATATTCTTGATCGCTTATTTGTAAAAAATATATGCCTTTATCTAAATTAGAAACATCGATTGGGTTTGTAATATCCCTAGTTTCAATTAAAACTCTTCCATTGATATCTATTATACTTATTCTTGAATTATCATTAAAACCTTTTGCAAGCATCCATAATTCATCCTTTGCCGGATTAGGGTAAATAATGACGGATAATTCGTTTGAATGAGCTCCATTATTTGATAGAATAATATCATTTAATCTTTGAGTACTTGCACAATCAAAAGCACCTGAGTTTTGAGTTGGATCGTATGTCAAATCTCCCTCAACATTATTAATGCAAAAATCAACAACAACTCCTCCTCTTGCTGTAGTAGATGTTTGAAATGAAACGGTTCCATCTGAACCTGTGGTTCCACTTACAGATTCATTAAAAGTGCCTGAAAAAGTTCCTGATACAAGAGCACCTGAAACGGGATTATTTAGATCGTTTAATATAGTCACAGAAGCAGTTCCATATTTGCTTCCACCACCTGCGTTTGCCGTACCAGTTATCAATTCACTAACATAGAAAACAGTGGCCGTACCACCACTTGTAGTCCCACTAATTGATACTTCGGACGAAGAGCTAATAGCGCCTTCATTATCGGTTGCAGAGGCTGTAATCGTTTGTGTTCCCTCTGCTACGCTCCAGCTCACAGCGTAAGGCTCAACCGTATCTATTCCAATTGATCCTCCATTAACAAAAAATTCTACCTGAGTAACACTTCCATCACTATCAGTGGCACTTGCCTCTATCGATACCTCACTTCCTGTAGTAAAACTTGATCCGTTAGCAGGGCTAGTAATGCTAACGCTTGGCACTTCATTAACTGGCTCTTGACCACCAGTCTCTGCTAAATAGCTATCCAAATTATCAAAATAATAAGCGTCACCAGTTAGAGTGTTTGAATTAAATAATATTGCCATTTTTTCAATTGTTGTACTGGCTCCACCATCAGGTCGATCTAATAGCGAAAATGCAATTCTTTGCCAATTGGCATTCTCAGTTATTGTACCTACATATCTACTATGTCGTCCTTCAGGATAATTAGTGGCTGTGGCAAGGGAGGTTTCCAATTGCAAAATAATCTCAGTTCCTATAGGGGCATTAGTATAAACATCCATAAAGAATTTCTTATCAGAGGCTACGCCCGCATATTGGTCAGCATTGCTAATGGCTGAAGTTTCATAAAATAGCACATCATATTGCGTTTGGGCATCTCTGATATATTGACCACTGAGGGTACTACCATTTACAGTATTAGGGGCTGGGTTTTGGACTTCTGTCAGTGTACCGTCACTTGAGAAGAAAGTTGCAGCACCTACTTCATCAAAATTCTCAAATGAAAAGTCTTTACTATAGGAAGGCTCTACAACTACATCAATTGAAATGGACTCATTTCCATTCCCTACATCAAAAGTAGCACTTACATCACCACTTGTACTACCAAAATTAACCGTCAATTGACTTGTCCCTTGACCGGAAACTATAGTGGCATCAGAGGGAACCGTCCACTGAACATTTAATCCAGAAGATAATTTGTCAATGTTGTAATTAACATTTGTTTCCTGATTAGCTACTACTCTTTCACCTCTGATACTTGGTTTGTTTCCATCATATACGCGAACATAATCTATCATCATAGCAGAAGGGAAAATGCTATCATCAACTTCACCTCCTAAGGTTCCACCAATTGCTGTATTAAGGATAAAATGAAACCTGTTATTATCAAAAGGCCAAGCATAAGGTGCAACATCTTCGGCTGTTTTTACTGAATAAAGGATATCATCCACATACCATCTGATTTCACCTGGTTCCCATTCAATTGCAAATTCATGGAAATTATCAGTGAATAAACTGCCATCATACAAATAGAAATTATTGCCTTGAAACTGATTATCAGGATAAGGGTCCCCATAATGGATAGTTCCATAAACGTGGTCGGGCTTTGCAGAGGTAAACTCCATAATATCTATTTCGCCATCCATAGGCCAGCCACCATTTGGTTCATCTGTTGATAACATCCAAAATGCAGGCCATAATCCGGCGCCTGCCGGAAGTTTAATCCTTGCTTCAAATCTTCCATAGCTAAAGTCTGCAAGGTTTTTCGTTCTTATTCTTGCGGAGGTGTAGGCATTAGATTTTACTCTTTCTTTTTTTGCAATAATGCTTAGCATGCCATTGCTTACTTCTGCATTTTCTGCTTGATAATATTGTAGCTCATTGTTTCCCCAACCACAAATTCCTTCTGCACAGCCATCACCAATTTGGGGTTCCCATTTGGTGAGGTCAAGCGAACTGCCATCAAACTCATCCGACCATACCAAAGTCGGTGTTTGTGAGTGTAATTGAAAACTGCATATTAGAATGCAGCAACTCAAAGTAAATAATTTCAATAAACGTTCCATAGTTGTAGATTTTTTTTTAATAATAGAACCATTAATTTATCTTTATTAAGTTCAATTTTCAATTTTTCAACTACATCAATACTACATCAACCTAATTATATAAACACATCATAAATCATACAATTCGCCCTTTTTAATAGACTTATTTGGAAATAGCCTACATTATAATTTTAATGCTATCTTGTTAAATTCCTGTTTTGACTTATTGATAACGGCACGATTAAATGTTATGTTATTTAATTGTAATATTTACCAATAGAATAATATATAATCGTTTTATGCACAAAAAAAACCTTTCTGCTACACAGAAAGGTCTTTACAAATTATAAATTACAGCAGGTGTTAATCATGCAATTCCTTCAATATTTCTTTAGCTTCATGCCATTCTAATCTTGGACCAAATTTAGTCACTATTTTAGAGCTTGCTAATGAGGCTAATTTACCTGCATCTGCAAAACTATGACCATTAGTAATAGCAAATAAAAATGCTCCGGCAAACATATCTCCCGCACCATTTGTATCTATTGCCTTTACAGGATAAGGCTCAATATCAATAAAGGTATCACCATCATATATGATAGCACCATTTTTTCCCTGGGTAATAGCAAATCTTTTTGCCACCTTTTTTAATTCTTCTCTTGCTGCTGATATATTATCTTTATCAGTAAAAAGCATGGCTTCCTCTTCATTGCAAAACAATAAATCAACACTGGCACCTACTACAGACTCCATTTGTGTTTTAAAATATTTCACCATGGCAGGGTCAGAAAATGTTAATGCTGTTTTCACTCCATGCTGTTCAGCCAATTGTTTGGCCTTTTTCATGGCTTCAATCCCTGTTTCAGACGTCACTAAATAACCTTCCAGATATAGATATTTGGAATCTTTTAAAGCATGCTCTTGAATTTCGTTTACTGATAAATCAGATGTGATACCTAAAAAAGTATTCATGGTACGCTCTGCATCCGGCGTGGTCATTACCAAACATTTACCTGTAACACCTTCCGGAGATGTTTCCAATGTTAAAAAAGTATCAATCCCATTGGTTTTCAAATCTTTTAGAAAGAAATTTCCTTCAAAGTCATTGGCTACCTTACAAGAATAATAACTTTTACCGCCAAACTGACTTGTAGCTATTACTGTATTGGCCGCAGAACCGCCGCCCTGCATATGCTCCTCAGTAATGTTCATTGCTTTCACTAATTGGAATTGCCTGTCTTCTTCCACTAAAGTCATTACGCCTTTTTCAACGCCATGCTCAGTAAAAAATTCATCTTTCACTTCTGTCACAATATCGACCAAGGCATTTCCAAGGCCGTAAACATCATATTTTTTATCAGACATAATTCGTAATTAAATAGTTAATAAGAGCAGTAAAATTTTATAATCTTACCATTCAACATAAATTAAAATCAAAATTAAGGATTCTTACTGAATTTGTCGGCCAATTGTGGATAATCTGTGATAATACCATCAACATTCATCTTCAATAAGAGATCAACCTGTTTTTCATCATTCACTGTCCATGGTATAACTTTTACGTTTTTTTCATGTAAAGCCTCCACTATTTCCTCATCTACCAATTCATAATAAGGGCTATAGATCTCCGGCACAAAACCTAGCTCCTCAAATTGAGACTTCCAATCACCACTCTCATATACTAAAGCTGCTAATTCCACATCAGGGTACACGGTATGAAAATGCTTCAAAACATTAAAATCAAAAGATTGTATATTCCATTTTCCAGTCGGATAATTATTATTTAACACTGAATAAACCAATCTACTAAATTGTTCAATATCAGGATGAAATTTTCCTTCCATTTCTTCTTCATATTTTATTTCTACATTCATATGAGGCAATGTTTTTCCCTCTGATTCCGAATAGGCTTTTACTTGCTGAATAATATCCAGCAATAAAGGTTTAGATATATTTTCAACAGTTTGTTGCTCAGGGAAATTAGGGTTTTGAAGTGTTCCACAATCGATTTTCTTCAGTTCCTCGTAATTCATTTGCCAAATGTTCCATTGCTTTTCCTCATCCTCAGGAATTTGCTTACCCACAGAGTCTCTACAAATTTGGTGGTTCAGAAAAGGCTCGTGAGAAAGCACAACTTTTTGATCTTTGGTGATGACCACATCCATCTCCAAAGTTGTCATATTTTGATCCATGGCATATTTAAAAGCTGGCCAAGTGTTTTCCGGGTAATTGCCCCTTGCGCCCCGGTGGCCTTGCCAATCTATCTTTTTTTTATCATTCATTTCTTTTCCACAAGCTATTGACAAAAGTATCAGGCCAATTAATCCAAATAATTTATTCATATAATAAATATTTCAAAATGTAAATTAGTTTAAATCTAATCAAGAATTTTCATCTTTTAAATTTCCGCATTTTTTAACAATTAAAGATTACCTAATCTTTACCTTTTTCCGTAACTAGTGAATTATGTTCCAAAGGCTCAGGAAATACATATTCTTTTTACAATATGCTATTAAAGGCACTAATGAAGATTTAACTAATATTAAAATTAGCAGAGCAATCATTCTATTATCTATACCTATGGTTTTGGAAATGGTAATGGAATCTCTTTTTGCCGTTGTGGATATTTTCTTTGTCAGCCAAATAAGCACCAACGCGGTCGCTACAGTAGGCTTAACTGAATCAGTAATCACAATTGTCTATTCGCTCGGTATAGGTTTAAGTATGGCTGCTACAGCTATGGTTGCCAGAAGAATAGGAGAGAAAAACTTTAAAAAAGCTTCTTACACAGCTGTGCAATCGATTATAGTCACTATTGTGCTATCTGCCATATTAAGCGTGGCCGGGTTTATCTATGGAGAAGATGTTTTAAGGCTGATGGGAGGCGAAGAAGATTTAATTGCAGAGGGCCGATGGTATACTAAAATTCTTTTTGCCAGTAACGGCACTATTATGCTACTATTCCTGATCAACGGCATTTTTAGAGGAGCAGGAAATGCAGCCATAGCCATGCGTGCTTTATGGATCAGTAATATTTTGAATATGATACTTGACCCCATGTTTATATTTGGCTGGGGTATTATTCCTGAAATGGGCGTTGCAGGTGCTGCCGTTGCCACCACTATCGGTCGTTCTGTTGGTGTACTTTATCAGCTTTATCATTTATTGAAGGGGAGCGGTGTTATCAAAATCAGCTTAAAGCAATTCAAAGTTGATTTTCCTATTATTAAGCGGCTGATAAAAATTGCCTCAGGTGGTGTAGGCCAATTTTTAATTGAATCGGCCAGCTGGATTTTCCTTACACGGATTATCTCCCAGTTTGGCAGTGAGGCACTGGCGGGTTATACCATTGCCCTGCGCATTATTTTATTCACCATTCTTCCTTCTTTTGGTATTAGCAATGCCGCCGCAACTTTGGTCGGCCAAAATTTAGGAGCAAAATTACCAGAAAGAGCAGAAAAATCGGTCTGGCTTGCAGCAAGATATAACGTCATTTTCCTTTTTACTGTTTCCTTGATTTTCTATACATTCGCTAGAGAAATTACAGGAATTTTTACTGATGAGGTGGCGGTAAAAGCAGAGGCCATTAAAGCAGTGCGGTTTATTTGTTTAGGTTATATTTTCTTCGCTTACGGAATGGTGGTAAGCCATGCCTTTAACGGAGCCGGTGACACCAGAACTCCCACTGTTATCAACTTTCTTTGCTTTTGGCTAATTCAAATACCATTATCTTACTATTTAGCAACCACTTTAGGTTGGGGTACAGATGGTGTTTACATAGCTATCATATCAGCTTTCGCTTTGTTAGCTGTAATATCCGTTATATGGTTTAAGAAAGGCCACTGGAAATTAAAAGAAGTTTAATCCTTCATAGGGTACTTTATGCTTTAATAGAAGGGAATGAAACCAAAAAGTTACTTCCTTTACCATGTTCACTTTCCACCCAAATTTTTCCTCCCATTTTATCCACCATACTTTTAACGATATATAAACCCAAACCAGTTGATTCATCCGTTCCTATAGGCTTAGCTGAAAGTTGTTGGTATTTTTTAAACAATCTGCTTTTATCATCATTTGTCATTCCAGGTCCCTGATCTTTTACAGAAAACAGAATCTCATCCCCTTCACGGCTCACATTAAAATTGATTTGTGTTTCGAAAGGAGAGAATTTAATAGCGTTAGAAACAAGATTATCTATAATACGCTTGAGGTACGTTTTATCTGCCTCCAGATATAAATCGTTTCCTAGTATTTGAGTAATAAAAATAATGTTTTTTCTTGCCGACAAGAGCTCGTAAGGCACAAGACAATCGTTTAAAAAAGAAGGGATATTAATAACATCCGGTTCATACTTTTTGTCATCCAACACAAGGTTGCCGGTATCTAAAAATCCTTTTACAATTTGAAGTCCATCCGCTACTACTTGTTTTATCAGGCTGATCCTTTCAACTTGTTGTTCCGTTAAATTTTCCTGGTGATCGGTTAGCAACAACTGCACAATGGTATAAACTTTTGCAAAAGGTGTTCTTAAATCATGTGTTACTTTGCCGAATATATCGTTATTATCATACTGCTGAATAATTTTAGATTCTTCAGCTTCCAAATCGGTTATACTTTTCTTTCCTGTTGATTTAGTTTGAAATTCAGTTAAGTTTGCGTTGATTTCATCATAAGCTACATTTAAGGTCCTGAACAATGAATTCAACCTTTCATTTGCATAATATAGTTCGCTTACATTATCAAAAACCCATAAATCCCCTCTTCTGCCATTTATGCGGGCATCTTTTCTAATTACTTTAAGTACTTTTTTTTCAAACTTCCATATCCAGTCTTCACCAAAACTGGAAGGAAATGCCCCTCCAAGACTAAACATACTTTTACCCATCAAATCCACTTCTTCCTTATTGATGACTTTATCCTTCAGGTTGGCGAATTTTTCAGAAAATAGCTCAAAGCTGATGATTGAATCATCAGAAGACAGCCTAAATAATTTTAATGCCTCTTTATTTAACAAAGTAGGTCCATTTTCTTCTTCTGAAAAAATAATTGATTGGGGCATCTGATCAAAAATGGTTTCAAACCGAATATTTTCAGCTTTACTTACAGTTAATTGCATGTAAAAAGTACATAGCTCTTTTAATCTTTCTGCTATTATCTCCCAAAAGGTCTTTGATTCATTATTTAATTCAATTGGATGAGGCGCAGAAAATCCTACCCAAATATTTTTCTCTTTATATTCAAAAGGAAAAATTAAATGGTACTTGTGAATTAAAAAGGGCTTATCTATTTCAAGATGAAAATAAGTTTTATCTATTTTTTCACAAATTCTGTCACCAAGTAAAACCTCTTCTTTAACTAAAGGATTCTCCAAATCCCACAAAAGACTTAAATCCTTCCTGTCCTCTTCAATAACCCAGCTCTGTTTAGCTTTAAATGATTTCTCTAAAAGGTTTAAAAGATTTTTCAATGCCGATCCTATTTCACCTTTTTTTAATGAAGGCGAACTTAATTGCATGATTTTCAGCAACATCTGAATGTCATTTCCTTCTATCAGATCTGATGTTTGATTTATATTACCCCCCATGGATTGGCATTAAATATTTGTGTTTATCCCCTAAAACAGCCTAAATATAATGGAATTTTCACTCTTTATCGAAAATAAATTCAGCTAAAGTTACCAATGTAATATAACCGTTCAGAAAAGAAAAAACCACTATATCATATTTATGTTGCTCTATTCTTATTAAAGTTGGATATTGCAATAAAACAAATATTAATAAAATTGAAGATTTTTTTAACTCATCTTATTCTTGTTATTATTCATTTCCAGACATTCGGGCAAAGCACCCAAATTCAGGTATTAACTGAAGATGATAAGGCCCTTCCCTTTTCACAGGTGTTTCAGAAAAAAGCTCAGTTATCTGTGCTTACAAATGCAGCAGGCAAAGCAGACATTAGTGCATTCAACAAGAATGAACCCATCGAAATCAGGCATTTAGGGTATGAACGGAAAACAATATCTTTTAAAGAACTAGCTTCTTCAAATTATCAGGTGAAAATATCAAAAGCCGATCAAATGATGAATGAGCTAGTTGTTTCGGGTAACAGATGGGAACAGCAATCGAAAGAAATTCCTGCTAAAATAGAATCGATTAAAGCTTCTGAGATTAATTTTCAGAATCCACAAACAGCTGCAGATTTATTAGAACTGGCCAATCATGTTTATGTCCAAAAAAGCCAGATGGGAGGTGGTAGTCCTATGATTCGTGGTTTTGCTACCAACCGTTTATTGTTAGTTGTGGACGGTGTACGGATGAACAATGCTATTTTTAGAAGTGGCAATATTCAAAATGTAATATCTCTGGACGCACAAAATATTGAAGAGACAGAAGTATTATTTGGTCCCGGCTCTGTCCTTTATGGAAGTGATGCTATTGGGGGAGTGATGGATTTCCATACTTTAAGTCCGCAATTCTCAGACAAATTTAAGGTAGAAGGCTTAGTTAATTCGCGATTTTCTTCCGCCAATTTAGAAAGATCCGGACATGCCGATATACAATTATCGAATGATAAATGGTCGTCCATTAGCAGTATTAGCTATAGCGACTATTCTGATCTTAAAATGGGGAAATACGGACCCAAAGAATACCTGAGAGACTCTTTTCAAACTACATTAAATGGAGTCGATACAACATTGATTAATAAAAATCCTCGGTTACAAAAGAATACGGCTTTTTCACAAATTAATATTATGCAAAAAATAGCATGGAGGCCTGATGATAAAAACACCTTTCAATATGCTTTCCACTATGGAAAAAGCTCTGACATACCAAGATACGACAGGCTTACAGAAAAAGTGAATGGTAGATTTAAAAGTGCTGAATGGTATTATGGACCACAAATATGGCAGATGCAACAATTATTATGGTCTCATAAAGATTCCACGCTGCTTTATGATCACGTTAAGCTTAACCTGGCTTATCAATCTTTTCAGGAGAGCAGGAACGACAGGAGATATAATAATGATTTTTTGAGAAGCAGAAAAGAAGAAGTACAAGCATACACAACTTCTGTAGATTTTGATAAAAGTATTTCAGAGTCGCTTGATTTATTTTATGGTGCAGAATATTGGTTTAACAGAGTTTATTCGGATGGTGTACAAATAAATATTAGAAATGGTAACTCTGCCGACATTCAATCCAGATATCCTAATAATTCCACCATGGCTTCTTACGGAATATATACTTTATTGAAGTGGAAAATTAACAGCAAGTTAATTACCAATACTGCACTGAGATATAGTCGATTCGAAATTGAAGCTCCTCTTAATTCGGAATTTTTCAATTTTCCCATTGAAAAGGCCGAACTTTCAAAAGGTGCATTAAACGGAAGTGCCGGATTGGTTTATTTACCTTTACCTTCAGTAAAGCTTTATACCAATTTATCAACTGGTTTTCGAGCGCCAAATATTGATGATGTGGGTAAGGTTTTTGATTCTGAACCGGGCATAGTAATTGTACCAAACGTGAATTTAGCTCCTGAGTATGCATATAGCGCTGATTTAGGTACAACTTTTAGTATTCAAAATAAGGTGAAATTTGACATTTCTTTATTTTATACTTATTTAGATAATGCTTTAGCAAGAAGAGATTTTACATTAAATGGGGAAGACAGCATTTTATACGATGGTACTTTAAGCAAAGTAGAGGCTATTCAGAATATTGGTTTTGCGGAAGTATATGGCGTACAAACAGCAGTTGTTTGGGACTTACAGCCATTCAGAATAGCAGCTGCCTACAACTGGCAGCAAGGCATAGAATCTGATGAAAATGAATCTCGCACCGTACCTTTAAGACATGTGCCTCCCAGCTATGGAAATGCCCATTTTACATATACTAAAAATGGTTTTAAAGCAGATTTATACACGCTATTTAATGGGAGTATTTCTTTTACTAACTTAGCTCCGTCTGAGAGGTCAAAGGCCTATATTTACGCGAAAGATGCAAATGGAAATCCATACTCACCCTCTTGGTACACACTTAATTTAAAGACGGAATACAGGTGGAAAAATGGTTTAAACGTTCAGTTCGGGATAGAGAACATTACCAATCAATTATACAGGCCTTATTCTTCCGGTATTTCAGCAGCGGGCCGTAATTTTATAGCAGGGATCAATTGGAGTTTCTGATTTAGATTATCAAGGGTTTTTACCTTTTAATAAATCTGTAAGGAATACCTGCTTCTTTTCACCCGCTATTTCACATAAAAACAATTCTCTTTCAGGATCATAAATCACTTCATCAAATTGGTCATCTATTAAAGTATTGCCACTTTTATCAAGAATTCTATATTTACCATATTTTTCAACTTTGATATAATTACCTGCGATTTTTAAAGACTCATAAGATGGATAACTAATCACTTTCCCGTTTTCAGCTGCTACGCCCCAATTACTGTTTTT
>JBEPWY010000028.1:0-17369 GCA_041642185.1 Marivirga sp. | reverse complement strand
AGGAAAGGAAGAGCGGGAAAATCAAATGAAAAGTATTGCCCCACCAAAAAACCAATATCACACTACCTAATAGTTCAAATCCTCATCTATTTTTCATGAGGAGCCGAATTAAGAGCAATGTTTTAATTTCCTTCTCACTCAAATTATGTGGTATAGTGCAGTTTTACTATCTATTAGGTTTAATCTGTTGAAATAAATAATTTTCATCTTTATCACAAATTCTAAAAAACCCCCGCATTCAGCTTTTTCAATGCTTCTGCCTTGTATCGTGTATCCACCACCACAGAAATATTATGCCGGCTTCCGCCATAGGAAATCATTCTTACAGGAACATCTGCTAAAGCACTAAAAATTTTACTAACCATCCCTGTTCTTTCCGCCACCATATTTCCTACTATGCAAATAATACTTTGCTCTCTGTCTACCTCTACCTCACCAAAAGGGCGGAGTTCACTTAATATGCTGTCCAGATAATAAACATTATCAATGGTAACAGAAATAGCCACTTCCGAAGTGGTAATTACATCAATAGGCGTTTTATATTTTTCAAAAATCTCAAATACCCGGCGTAAAAATCCGTAGGCCATTAACATGCGTAAAGATTTTACTTTGATGGCCACAATACCATCTTTAGCGGCTATGGCCTTAATACCTTCGCCAACTATCTTCTTGCTGTCGATTAATGTACCTGCAGCCTCAGGTTTCATTGTGTTCTTCAACCGCACTGGTATATTTCTCCTCTGTGCCGGTCTTATACAGGAAGGGTGAAGAATTTTAGCGCCGAAATAAGCCAGTTCGGCCGCCTCATCAAATGATAGCTCAGGAATACTGAAAGTGTTTTCCACCACACGCGGATCATTATTGTGCATGCCGTCAATGTCCGTCCAGATCTGGATTTCATCGGCATGTAAAGCTGCCCCAACCAAAGAGGCTGTATAATCGCTTCCCCCTCGCTGAAGGTTATCTATTTTACCTTCGAAATTTCTGCAAATATAACCCTGAGTAATAATAAGGTTAGTATCTGCAGCTTGTTTCACTATAATATCTGACAGTTCTTTATTGATAAAGGCCTCATCAGGCTCCCCAAATGCATCTGTTTTTACAAAATCAAGCGCATTAATAAGCGCACTGTTTAATTGATGTTCCTGTAAATGCAAATTGAACAGTTGGGTAGACATTAATTCACCCTGAGCCAGAAGTTCTTTGTCCAATATATTGGTGAACTTTTCCGTAAGGCACCTCTTAATAAACGACTGGCTTTCAGTTAATGCTTTTCTTGCCTTTTTCTTATAATCATTGTCTTGATACAGCTGATCAATAAAACCTTCATATTTAACAGCAAGGTTGTCCACCACTCTTTGTGCAGCCTCAATATCATCTCTTCTTAAACGCTCGCCAATCTCTACCAAACTGTTAGTTACCCCACTAAGCGCAGATAATACCACCAATTTTTTTTGTCCGTCTTTGGAAATGATATCACGGATCTGGTTCATTCCTTCAGGTGATCCTACGGAGGTGCCTCCAAATTTTACTATAATCATAACTGTTCTGCTAAGCCTAACATTTTAATTGCTGTAATAGCTGCCTCATCACCTTGTTGCCATGCTTGCCACCGGCCCTGTCCAAAGCCTGCTGCTGTGTGTTAGGAGTAAGCACACCAAAAATTACAGGCTTATTATATTTTAAGGAAACATTGGTTATACCATGTGCTACGGCGTCACAAATAAAATCAAAATGTTTCGTTTCACCTTGAATAACGCAACCCAGGCAGATAACAGCATCAATTTCCTTTTTAGCCGCCAGCCACTGAGATGCCATGGAAAGCTCGAAGCTTCCCGGAACATAATATTTATAGATGTTTTCTTTTTTGGCTCCCTGATCTATCAGTGTTTGGTAAGCACCGCTATAAAGTGATTCAGTCACTTCTTCATTCCATTCTGACACAATCACTGCAAATTTCATTTTGCCCATGCTGGAAACATTTTTTGTGGAGTGATCACTGAGGTTTTTAAGCTTTGTTGCCATTTTTTACTTTATTTAGAATGATTTATTTTTTCAGTTTAATACTTTAGCCCTGTATGGCAGAGTTTTCTGCCAATTGTTTTTTTTATGACGTACGCTAAAACAAAAAAAGGGATAAGTTTTTCAACCTATCCCTTTCAGTATTTTTATTATTTGAAGTCTTTATTATTTTTTTGCTTCTAATAAGGATAGGTATTTTTTTGCTTCTACGACTTGCTCTGATTCGCTGAAGTCTTTCACAATCTGTTTATAACTATCCATTGCTTTATCTAATTCATTAGCCTTTTCATGAGCTAAACCTTTCTTAATTAAATATACAGGACTGAATTCATCTGTACTATTAGTTGAGGCCGCTTTGCCATACTGACTGGCTGCTTTAGTGTAGTTTCCTAACTCCATATATGCATCGCCAATTAAAGCATAAGCTCTTGATTGAACTAATAAATCATCAGCACTGAAATCATCTAAATGATCAATGGCTGTTTCAAATTCACCTTTTTGAAGATAAATACTTCCTGTGTAAAAAGAAGCTAGATTACCAGCTTTAGTACCGCCAAATTCATCTAATATAGCTAAAAAGCCTAAATTATTACCATCTCCTTGAAGAGCCAGATCAAATTCTCCTCCCTCGTACCAATATACGGCCTGGAACATTTCCTTCTGAGCTAGGTCGTTTTGGTTATCCATATAGTATCTGTAGCCAAAAAATGCTACTATAATGATAGCGATTAAACCGCCAACACCTAATACTACTTTCTTGTTATTTTCAATAAACTGCTCTGTTTTAGAGAGCTGTTGAGCAAGTACTTCAGGATTTTCGTAAAATTCCGTTCCTTTTTCCTTTCCTTTGTTTTTTGCCATTATAATTTATTTAAGACCGCAAAGCTATAAAAAAATGTGAAATAATACCCGATGCTATCAACTTAATTGCAATTTTTTCCTAATCTCTAACTAACTCTCAATGAGAGGCAAGCACTTTTCACAAAAATAAAAGCTTTACTCCAAAATTTAATCTATTATAAAAGGATAATCCTCCTGTGCATATACATCTTTGTATACTTCATCCACAGCAGGCCATTCTGATTTTTCAGAAAATTCCACTGCTTCTTTCACAATGTCTTTCACCTTTTTATCAATTTTATTAAGCTCATCCTCGGAAGCATATTTCTTTTCCAGAATAGTAGCTTTTACCTGCTCAATAGGATCTTTTGCTTTATACCCTTCCAACTCCTCTTTAGTTCTGTATTTAGCAGGGTCGGACATAGAGTGCCCTTTATATCTATAAGTTCTAAATTCCAGTAATGTAGGACCGTCACCTTTCCTTGCTCTTTCTGCAGCTTCGGCAACAGCATTATGCACATCTTCCACATTCATGGCATCTACCGCTTTAGACGGCATATCATATGATTCACCTAAAGTGTAAAGCTCAGTTACATTGGATGTTCTTTTAACAGAAGTACCCATTGCATATCCATTGTTTTCAATTACAAATATGACAGGTATTTTATAAAACATGGCCATATTCAATGCTTCATGAAAAGCCCCTTGTCTTACGGCACCATCACCCATATAAGTAATACATAAGTTGTCAGTGCCTTTGTATTTTTCAGCAAAACCAATACCGGCACCTAAAGGAACCTGTCCCCCTACAATACCATGCCCGCCAAAAAAGTGATGTTCTTTATCAAACATGTGCATAGAACCACCTTTTCCTTTGGAAACACCGGTAGCTTTTCCGTACAATTCAGCCATTATCTTATTAGGATCTGTACCTAACCCAAGAGGGTGCGCATGGTCACGGTAAGCAGTAACATATTTATCACCCTCTTTCAATGCACTTACTGCACCGGCTACACATGCTTCCTGACCAATATATAAATGGCAAAATCCTTTAATTTTTTGCTGACCGTATAACTGTCCTGCCTTCTCTTCAAATCTCCTCATTAAGGACATTGATTCAAACCATGTCATATAAGTTTCCTTATCAAAACTCTTTTTTGAGGCAGCTTTTGTTTTTTTTGTAGCCATATCGCTTTTTCTTTTTGTCTTTCTTTCTACCATGCCGCAGGAAAAGCATAACTTTGTTATTCCTTAAGCCGGGATGCGAAAATAACGAAAAAACCCACAACTAAGAAAAATGAAGCTCCAAAATATCCGTCTTATTCAATTCAAAAATTATTCGAAGGCTGATTTTGAGTTTGTTGATGGTATAAATTGCCTCTTGGGGAAGAATGGAGTGGGTAAAACCAATATTTTAGATGCTATACATTATTTGGCTTTTACTAAAAGTGCTTTCAATACTATTGACAAAGAAAATATATTACACGGAGAAAGTTTCTTTTCCATAAAGGGCCAATTCCACAAGGAAAGTAAAAAAACGGAAATGCTTTGCGCTGTTAAATTGGGCGAGAAAAAGATGGTGCGCTGGGAGGGAAAAGAATACGATAGATTAAGCGACCATATTGGAAAACTACCATTGGTCATGATTGTACCCCAGGATACAGATATTGTTAGGGAAGCCAGTGAAATGCGTAGGAAATTCTTCGATAATTTATTGTGCCAAATTGATCAAACCTATTTACAGGTATTAGTGAAGTACAACCACCTGCTAAAACAAAGAAACGCACTATTGAAGGATTTGGCAGAAAGGAATCGTTTTGATATAAGCAGATTGGAACCTTTTGATGAACTGATGATTCCTTTGGCTAAGGAAATTGCCCTTGCCAGAAGAAAACTAATGGATCAGTTTCTTCCTGTTTTCCGTAACTATTATAATGATTTGTCGGATAGGAGAGAAGTAGTGGGTATCAGCTATCAGACAAGTGTGGAAGAAAACTTTGCAGAGTTTTTTATTGATCGTAGGCAGAAAGATTTCCGACAGGCACGTACTACAACCGGAGCACATAGAGACGATTTTTTATTTGTTATTGATGAGTACCCCTTAAAAAAATACGGATCTCAGGGTCAGCAGAAATCTTTTGTGATTGCATTGAAATTAGCTCAATTTGAATTGCTACATTTAGCCAAATCTCAGAAACCGCTTCTATTGCTGGACGATATTTTTGATAAACTGGACGATAAAAGAATTGCCTATTTATTAAAAATGATGGCAGATGGTCGCTTTGGCCAGATTTTCCTTACAGACGCCAGGCCAGAGCGCAGTAAAAACTATTTGGAGGAGCTTGATATAGAAAAGAAATATATTGAATTGAAGGATAATAAAAGTAAAAACAAATGAATCAATATAAGAAAAAACCCCATGCCGCAGGTATACGAAAATCGTCTGCAGCCCCTTTAGGGGATGTTATCAAAGATATGATTGAAGCGTATAATCTGAACAAAAAATTTGATCAGACAACAGTTATTAACCTTTGGCCAAAGCTTATGGGTAATACCATTGCCAGCCGAACGAAAGGTATTTTTATAAAAGATGATAAACTCTTTATCAATGTGGAGTCCAGTCCCTTAAAGCAAGAGCTACACATGAATAAGGAAAGAATAATAGCGCTTTTTGAAGCTGAGTTGGGTAAAAAAGTGATCAAAGAAGTGATTTTACTGTAGCGAATGAGTTTTTCAATTGCTGGACATTGTAATCCTTCTTATAATTATCTCGTTTCAGATATTCTAAAAATTAAGGCCTGAAAAATAAACCTTATTTAATTTTCTCTAATTGTACCCTGTACAAATCCACCATTTTTTTTACTTTCTCAATTTCAATATAAATTGAGTCAAGTTTTATATTGAGGGTTTCTAAAGTTTTATCATAACTGACAGAGTCTGTCCTCATTTGTTCTAATTCCAGCTCGTATTCTTTTATCTTTTGATGGTTCTTTTCCCGATTTCTTAAATTCTTACGTTCCTCTCTTTTAATTTCTTCATAAGATTTACTGAGGAATGAAGCAGCTCTTTCAGATTCCTCAATTTCTTTTTGAAGAGCATCTTTTCTCATTTTGAAATTGAAATTATAAATGTAGCGGCTTAATTTATTTTGAAGCTCAGGGTAAATATCCTTTGGAATGCCTTGCGGATCAATTCCCGCCCATATGGTAGCAGCTTTAGCGTTTCCTTTTATTTCAACATATAGCAGAATGTTTTCAGCGTAAGTTTTTTCTTCAAATTTAGTCTCGTATGTTTGGTGCGCTTGCATTTTTTCACTCCTTCCAAATGATTTTGCATAGGTTTTCCATGCCAATTCCGTTTCAATTTTGTTGAACGGTAAATCAATTTCGTAACCATTTACATCAACCCCCAATAAATGATGAGAGGTTTCAGTAAGTTGATTCTGTGCCCATAGATTTGAATTCAGTAAGAATAAGAGTGTGCTTACTAAGAATAAATTTTTTCTGTTCATCTGATAAAATAATAATTATACTTTGCATGGGATCAATAAGCATGCCCAATGCACAAGTGTACAGCAAATATATATCTAAATGTGATGAAAATACATTTTTATAAAATGATACTCCTAATCTATGAATAAAGCTAATGTACTAAATATTCAACTTTCAGGCTGAAATATAGTTAGATTGGGAAAGATTATAATAAAGAAAAATACTATGCCAAATAGAATATTAATAACTGGGGGCTCCGGATTAGTAGGAATGGAATTGTCGAAATTATTAACAGAAAATGGTTATGAGGTAGCTCATTTAACCAGAAGTAAAGATGCTAACTTTCCTTATCAACAGTTTGAATGGGATATTTCTTCACAACAAATTGAAGATGGTGCTATTAATTTTGCAGATGCAGTAATTCATTTGGCTGGGGCTAGTGTAGCAGACAAGCGCTGGACGGATGAAAGAAAAAGTCTTATAATTACAAGCAGGACAGAATCCGCAGCTCTTTTAAAGCAGGCTATTGCAAAGCAAAAAAATAAGATTCAGCATTTTATAGGCGCCAGCGGTGTTAACTATTATGGAATGGATACTGGTGATAGTTTAATGTTGGAAGATAATCCTGCAGGAGATGATGGGTTTTTGCCAGAAGTTTGTAAACTCTGGGAAAAGGCCACAGATGATATTGAGGAGCTGGGCATCAAAACAGCCAAAGTAAGAATAGGAGTGGTATTAGCAAAAGACGGTGGAGCTTTGCCTCAACTAGCCCAACCTATAAAGTTAGGAGCTGGTGCAGCTTTGGGTTCCGGTAATCAAATTATGAGTTGGATCCATATAGACGATTTATGTGGTATATTTTTACACATACTTAAAAAGAACTTAACCGGGCCTTATAACGCTGTGGCGCCAAATCCTGTAACTAATAAAGAACTCACCAAGGCAGTTGCAAAAGAGTTGGATAAACCGCTATGGTTGCCCAATGTGCCATCCTTTGCAATGAAAATACTTTTAGGGGAAATGGCAGACATGGTTTTAGGTGGCGTAAAGGCAAGCTCTCTGAAAATAGAATCCACAGGATATCAATTTAAATTTGATAAGGTGGAATTAGCTTTAAAAGAAATTTACAACTAATTATCTTCTTTTAGAAGTACATCTTGTACTGATAAACTTGTAAAAAAGATAAATTAATAACAACCTAATATCTTTAAACCGTTAAATAAATCATTACTAAAAGTAATTTTTTTATGAAGACCAGGATAGGATTTTTAGCCAAAGTATCTTTATTATTAATAATCACATTTTTATCTACAAATGCATTTGCGCAATTACAAGCAACAGGTGAGCCTGAGGATGTAAAAACCAACTATTCGGAAGAAGAATTAGAAAAATTTGTTGAGGCAAGACGAGAAATTTTTAAAGTACAGGAAGAAACTGAGAGAGAAGCTATTAATGTTATTGAGGAAAATAATCTTGAACTAAGGCGCTTTAATGAAATTTATCTTATTGAAAAGCACGATCTTGATATGGAAGTTTCACCAGAAGAATGGGAGGCATATAAAAAATCATTAAAAGAAGTAAAAGACATTAATGATTCAGCACAAGTGGAGTTTGCCAAAATAATATTGAATCATGATTTAACAGCCAATAAATTTAAAAATATTATGTTGGCGTATGAAAGAGTGACTGATTTCCGTGTCCAAATAGATGAAATCATTCTTCAGAAGCGAGAAGAGTAAACCAAATTTGATAAATATAATTTTTGTTATTATTGAAAAGGGCAAAGATATAGTATTATAAAATATATAGATATTATTGTACGGATTAAAGTATTTTGTATTTAACCATGTTTTCAAACAACATTTTATAATTATATCGTTTATAAAATCTAATCACAAAAAAAATATATTATGAAAATTACAAAAGGAATTGTAACCAGATTATTTTCTACTGCATTTTTAATGTTTCTTTCTTTTGGCTTATTTGCCCAGTTGCCGCAGGCAGGGCAACAGCAACAAGTAAGAACTGATTTTGAAAAGGAGGAGATAGAAAATTTTGTTGATGCAAATTTAGATTTGACAAAAGTGCAACAAAAAGCAGAGCAAGAGCAAATGCAAATTATAGATGAAAGTCCTCTTGAGTTGGAAAGATTTAATGAAATAGTGGCTATTCAGCAAGGACAATCAGATGAAGAAGCCACTGCGGAAGAATTATCAGCTTTTAATGAAGCCGCTCAGGAGTTAATGGTTATACAGCAAAAAACTCAAACTGAAATGACTGATGCCTTAAAGTCTCACGATGTGTCAGAACAAAATTATCAACAAATAATGATGGCTTATCAGAAGGATGAGGATTTTCGTGCGAAAGTTGATGCTATTGCACAAAAGAAAAGTAAGGGGTAATTTTAATTGCCTTGTTTAGTTTAATAAAAGAAGCAGGTAGCAATACCTGCTTCTTTTATATGACATTGCTAAATTTAAGGCCTCGTATTTAATTTAGATAAACTTAAAAACTAATTAATTACCTATAAACCTGAGTTCGGTTTTAAAAATTAACCTAAAATCACATTAGGACATCATCATAAGTTAGCTTACGCAATTGAATAGATTAAAAATCAGTATTATATTTAGTTTTAGCTAGCTAAAGAGGGAGGATAATAATGATGTCGTCCCCGCTTAAATGGCGGGGCAGGCTATCCCCACGCAGGTGGGGATCTGTTGAAATGAAACGGAGTTTCATTTACGATACTTGCAAATTCTATCAATGTTATAATGATTGGTAAGGTTTAAATTATCAGACTGTTGGAAACTTAATATTTCAACCTTTGGTTGAAACGGATCGATCCTCGCGCAGGCGGGGATGACGTTTTATAACAATCGAACTCAGGTTATAAGCTTAATATCCTTTTTCTCTGCATACTTCCTTAAAGCAGATTTTATTTCTTCCGAACTATCTTTTTTTGTATTATAATTTATATAATACATTTTGTCATCTTTTTTGAAACCCAAAATATAATCTCCTAAATCAATAGCCTGGATATCAGCCCATTTTATAGTTATAGGGGCTTTGAATAAATCTTGTTTAATAAAAAAAACATCATCAGTAAGCTCTACTCTACCTGCCTTTTTGGAGCGAATTTTATTGTTCAATAAGGCATAAATTAATGACCCTAATCCTAAAAGAGTCAACACAATACCTAAAAGCAAATTAACTATTAATACAGTGCTTCCTATTAGCTTAAAAACTCCTTGTATAATTAAGATCAGTCCTAAAATAACAAAGATCATCTTAGGCTGTTTGTGCAATAAATAAACTTCTCTTTCTTTCATTTTTACATCCGCGTTTTATCAAGAGTACCCAAATTAAAGGGCTCTATTTATCCACGTACTTCTATTTGATGAGTTTCATAAATATTCTTAATTCATGATTTATTGGGCATTGATGTTTCGAGCTAAATTTTATACTTAGAAAACAATTTTTAAGTATTCGTTTCAATTCTGATGGAGTAATGGTCTATGTCCATGGCCTTGATATTTGCCATGGAATTTCTACAGGAGCATTAAAAAAACGGCTTTGATAAGCAAAATTTTCTCTTTTACTTCAACCCTTGCTGTATTTCTTGAGTGAGAGGAAAATCTGTAGTAAAAATAAAAGAGGTTGAAAATAACTCCAGCCAATAATAAACATCCTAATGTTAGGTCCCATTGCCATGTAGAAACTATTAAAAAACAGACTGAACATTCCTTGTATGACAAATAATACTCATAAGCCCAATTAGCAGACACGGAGAATTTTTTATTTAGGCCTAATATAAATGTAAGGGTGCTATTTTTTCAACTTTTCCATTTATGCTGGATTATTTTCAATATCTCTTTATGCACTTTAGGTGAAGCAGCCAGTATTTCCCTGCCGAAATCATAGTCATTTTCGCCCTTAAAAGTACTAATTTTTCCGCCGGCTTGTTTTACTATAAATGCTCCGCCTGCCACATCCCAGGCATTTAAATTATATTCAAAAAAGCCTTCAAATCTACCGCATGCAACATATGCTAAATCAACTGCGGCACTTCCTAACCTCCTTATGCCATGGCTTTTCTGCATTAAATCCTTTAATATGTCGAAATAAACATTTAAAAGATCAAAATCATAGTAGGGGAAACCGGTAGCAATCAAACTGTCAGCTAAGTCTATATCCTGAGAAACTGATATAGGCTCCATGTTTAGGTAAGCTTTTTCTCCATCAATAGCGTGAAAACATTCATCCCGGTTGATTTCATACACTATTCCCGCTATGGTTGTGCCATTTTTTTGTAAAGCTACACTAATAGAATAAACAGGTAAGCCATGTACAAAATTGGTGGTGCCATCAACAGGGTCTATTATCCAATTATAAATTTCACCATTTTTATCTGAAGTACCTTCTTCTGCAATAAAACCTGCTTCAGGCAGAATTTTACCTAAGCCCTCTACTAATTTTTTCTCAGCTTGCTTGTCCACATAGCTCACCAGGTCATTAAAGCCTTTCTTTTCTACCTTATCAAGCTTGAAATTCTCAGCCTCCCTACGGATAAAAGCACCTGTTTCTTTAACTAATTCAATGGCTTCTGTTTGTACTAATGCTAAATCCATTACACATTCATCTTTTTGGTTCGGTATAATAAGTTAAATGATTTAAACGTAAAGAATAATATTATTGGGAAGGTTGCCGCATGTAAGTCTTGAGGTAGTGTATAGAAGAAGCCTAATAACATAAAGCATACTATTCCGAATGCTGCATAATAGAACGTATGCCATTTTTTAGCAGGCTTTTTAAATAGCAGAAAGGCGAAAATAGCATTCAAAGGAAATGCCCATAAAATATTCCAGTTATTTACGGTGGCAACATGATCGGATAAAAACCATAAAAAGAAAATAAGACAACCTAATAAGCCTGTTATAAAAAACAGCACTCGGTTGAAAGGCCTATCGTTAAATCCTCCTTTATAATGTCTGATGCTAAAGAATATTCCTAATAGACAAACCAGCCAGGTGAGGTGTTGAGGTAAAATTGTAAAGCTAGCAGCCTTTTCTTTTTCATCGGCTTTAAAAAGTATAACTTTTTCATTAACCAAAGGCTTTCCATTAACAGTAGCTTCATCAAAATGATACATCAGTAAATCGGGTAGAAACATTTCTTCACGTTTGTCGGTAACTTTGTCCGTAGGCTGCCCTAGTACTAAATCAATTCCAAAATCCTGCCAAGGTTTACTTTCTAAATAAATATCCAGATATTGCCTAAAAGTATAACCTTCAGCTCTTCTTCTCCAATTTAAATCGTCACCTAAAACTATTTCAAATAAATCCCTAAAGCGTGTGGAGCAATTATCATAAAAGAAATCATACTGGTAGTAGCGATTTTCCGGCCTGATGTTATCTACCAGCAGGGCATAAATCTGGCTTTTTTCAGCTTGGGAGAGATTAAGGTTCTGTTGGTATACCGTTCTGCTTTCATTTTTGGCAGAATTAACCAAATAAGTAATTCTGCCTGCTGAAAGCATATAATTTAATTTACCACGAATAAATTTGAGGTAAAATCCTGGGGTATCGAAATCAAATGTGCCATAATTAAATACGATGCTAAGGTTGTTTTCTTTGTCTTCTATCCATAACGCAGAATGGCCAAATCCTGAATATAAATCATCACCAGGAGCAACAGTAATTAAACTAATTTTAGCGTTTTCTGATAATATATATTGATTTTGAGCAATTAATTGGGTTGAGAATAGTAGTAAAATACCCAGGTATATTGTTTTGATCATCTAATTAAGATTTAGCATTTAATACAATTACAATTTCTCCTTTGGGAGCAGTTGCTGTAAAATGGACAATGAGCTCAGCTAAGGTGCTGGTAATAGTTTGTTCGTAGATTTTGGTAAGCTCTCTTGATACAGAAGCTTCTCTTTCCTCTCCTAATATTTCTGCCAACTGAATAAGTGTTTTCAGCAGTCTATGAGGGGATTCATAAAAGATGATAGTCCTGTCTTCATCCAATAAATTTTCTATGCGTGTTTTTCTTCCTTTTTTGTGCGGAAGAAAGCCTTCAAAAACAAAACGGTCATTAGGAAAGCCTGATTTGATAAGTGCGGGAATAAGTGCTGTGGCTCCAGGCAGTGATTCAATTGTGATATTATTTTTCAGTGCTTCCCTCACCAGAAGGAAACCGGGATCTGAAATACCAGGGGTACCGGCATCAGACACTAAGGCCATCACTTTACCAGCTTTTAATTCATCTATAATGTAGCTCACCTTATTATGTTCATTATGGATGTGAAAACTCTTTAAAGGCTTATGAATTTCATAATGCTTTAAGAGCTTTCCTGAAGTTCTGGTATCTTCAGCCAATATCACATCCACCATACTAAGCGTTCTTATGGCTCTGTAGGTGATGTCCTCTAAGTTTCCTATAGGTGTGGGTACCAGGTATAGTTGAGTAGCTTGCTCCATACCCTAAAATTAGTCAAAATTCAGACCAATTGGTCAATTTCTTCTGCCAGCTTTCTATCTTTTTCTGTTATTTTATTCCCTTCATCATGGGTGGTTAGTTCAAAACTTACTTTATTATATACATTTGACCAATTAGGATGGTGCCCCATTTTTTCGGCAGTAATAGCTACCTGCGCCATAAAACCAAAAGCTTCTTTAAAGTCTTTAAATTCAAAAGTTCTTTTTAGCGTATTATTTTCTTCTTTCCACATATTCATTTTTTATTTAGTACAATAAGGTGAACGAACTAATACCATCAATGTTCCTACTGATTATAAAGCTATAATACCTTTAATTTTATAAGTCTCTAAATACTTATCAATAATCTGTTCTGCAGAGTTAGCCATCATATGTATAGTAAGGCTTACATACTTACCATTTCTTGATGGTTTCTCTTTTACTTCATGTGTAATAAAAATTTCTTTCACTAAATCCTTATCTTCCGCGGAAACGATAAACTTGAACATATATAAAGAGGGCCATACGGTTACAGCTTCTAATTTTTCTCTGAAGGATTGAATTTTTTCTTCCATAGCATAAAAAAAGGGGCGTTAAGCCCCTTTATAAATTTAAGTTTGATGCCCATGAAGGCATAATAAAATCTATTAATAGAACTTGTATCGTTCATCAACTATATCGGCATTTTCTTCAATAGCTGTTTTAATTTTAAAAGAAGTATTGTTTTTTCTGCTTTGAGCAATTTGATCTTTATATGATGAATAATCTGCAATTTCCCCAGCCGGTGTTTTACTCAACACTTTCAATACTACTATACCATTTTTAGCTTCTAAAGGTTCCGAAACATCTCCTTCATTCATGCCAAAAGCTCTTCCTATTGCTTCAGGAGCGAGGCCGGCGGATTGTAACGAATTGTCACCTAGTTTTAAATCGCTTACACTGGATACTTTGGCTTCACTACCATAAGCACTGGCTATTTCAGATAATGAGCCAGAAAGTGTAGCTAATTTTTCTTTAATCTTCTCAGCTTGAAGTTCTTTTTTAACTTCTCTAATAATTTGTGGTTTAACTTCTTCAAATGAGGCAACACCTTTTTCACTTTCGTTAGTAAGAACTGCTACAACATAGTAATCAGACACTTCAAATACATCAGATACTTTGTTCACTTTTGCATCTGTAAAAGCCCATCTTACAACTTCTCTTGCATTTTGTAAATTACCTATTGATCGCTGACTGGTAGTTATTTTACCAGACTGTCTGATATTATATCCTTCAACCTCTGCAGCTGCCTCAAACTCCTTTAAATTTTCATTTGCTCCTGCAAGAAAATCAGCCTTCCTAAAAATCTCATCCCTTGTTGATTCACTTGGGTAGATACTTCTTTCTATAGTAGCTATTTTATAAGTTTTTGAAGTTTTTTCTTCAGTTATTTTAATGATGTGGTAACCAAAGTTAGTTTTCACTAATTTATTAACAAGGCCTGTACCATTTTTATCAAATACTGCCTGGTCAAACTCTTCAACCATTCTACCTTCTTTGAACCAGCCTAAATCTCCACCTTTAATGGCAGAAGGGTCTTTACTGTATTCTTTTGCTAATTCAGCGAAATCCTGACCAGCTTTTGCTTTTTGTAATACTTCCTGCGCTCTTGCTTTTGCATCAGCATCGGACTCTTCACCCTCTGCTTGTATCAAAATATGGCTTGCTCTTGCTGAATATAAAGTATCTTCATAAATATCAGATATCTTATAAAGCTTATATGCTCCGTTTTCAATATACGGGCCCATTACATCACCTTCTTTAAGGATATTTGCGTTTGAGCCTATAATTTTTGGTAACTCAGCTATTGGGTAAGCGCGAAATGCATTGCTCCCATCGGTATTTGCTCTGGCAAATGCTGAATCTTGTTCAGTTTCTTTAAATTCCTCTTTTAGGCTTTCCATATCTTTTCTAATGAAAAGTGAATCCTCACCAGAAGGCCGTATTTCAAAAGCTACATACTTAAGAGAGCGAGTAGCATCAGTCTTATAATTCTCTTTGTTTTTGTTATAGTAAGATTTAAGCCTGTCGTTAGTTGGAGTAACCAATGAATCGTTAATGGATGTATAAGGAACATATAAGTAATCCAATTCAACCGTAGCATTTTCTTTTTCATAAGCTCTTTCAGCTTCTGCTTTTGTTACATAGGATGATGAAACCATCAGTTCATCATACTTAGTTCTTTTTCTTGCCGGCAATAAAGAAGCTTCAAAAGAATACCATTGAGCTTGCTGTTCTGCCGGGGCTTGTGCGATATTTCTAATAATATTAATAACTTGCTCTTTATTAAACTCACCAGTTTGAGGATCTGTGAAGTTTTGTCTTACAATCGGGCTAATATTGTCCCCTTGTACCATGTCCACCAATTCCTCATCAGTTACCTGCAGACCTAGCTCTTCGTATTGGTCTTCAAATGCGACTTTAATTATCAGGTAATCCCAAGCCTGCTGACGGATGGAAGCCATTTCAGATTCAGATGGTGTTCTGTTATTTCCAGCCTGGAAATTATATTTAAACTCTTCAACTTGTTGTTGATATTCTTCCCTGCTAATGTTTTCACCGGCTATTTCACCAACATTAGTGATTCCGCCACTGCCACCTAAAAGCCTTGAATCAGGTCCTAAAAGGTCAGTCAACAAAAATGCTAAAATTGATAATCCAATAAGGACAATCAAGACCGAACCCATTTTTACTCGTAATGTGTTAAATACTCCCATGTTATATTTTTTCTAAGATCGCAAAATAATAGCTTTAATGCTTAATATCAAAATGATTTGGCTCTTTACTTTATGTTAATACTCATATCGGATACGATTAATCTCGCCAGATCAATTCTATTCTCTTCCATACTCTCAATTACAATGGTAAACGGCGGTTTTTCAACCACTTCATTCAGTGTAGGAAAATTTTCAGTAATAGATAATATAAATCCTCCTAACGTATCATAATCTCCTTCTGGTATATCTAAATTATATTTTTCATTAAGATAATCTATTTCAAGTCGCGCGCTAAAAGAAAAGGTGTTTTCATTTATTTGCACTTCAGTTAAATCTTCATCATCATGTTCATCCTGAATTTCGCCAAATATTTCTTCAATAATGTCTTCCAGACTAACTATTCCTGATGTGCCACCAAACTCATCTACTACAAGCGCCAGGCTTTTTCTTTCTTGTATAAACTGAATCATCAATTCATTAGCAGGCATAGTTTCTGGCACAATGATTATAGGGGTAAGTATCTCCTGAATTGTATTAGGTTTTTTAAAAAGTGCTAAAGAGTGACAATACCCTATGATGTCGTCAATTGATTCATTATAAATAAGTACTTTAGAATGACCGCTTTCTGTAAATGCTTCCCGTAATTCCTCCATTTCATCTTCAATATCCACAGCAACTACTTCTGTACGAGGTATCATGCACTCCCTTACCTTTATGGTTTTAAACTCCAATGCATTGTTGAAAATTCTTTTATCCAGCTCTACTTTGTTTTCCTGGTGGTCTAGTTGTGCTGTAGCTTTTACAAAATGATCCAGATCTGTTAAACCAAAAACAGGTTTATCTTCTGAATAATCAAGTCGTAATATATGACGTATAAATAGCTGGGAGAGCCCTACAATTCCAAAAACAATTGGGTAGGTAACGTAATAGATGATCCAAAGGGGAATGGCGAAGAAAATGAGAAGCCCATTGGGATTCAGTAGAAAGATACTTTTAGGTAAAAACTCTGCAACCATTAAAACCAAAAGAGTAGAAATTATTGTTTGGCTTAAAAGGATGAAAATATCGTTTTGAAAAAAAATGGGCAAATTTTGTATTAATATCGGCTCTATCATCTTGGCCATATAAATACCATACACTACCAGGGAAATTGTGTTTCCCACTAACATAGTGCCTATAAATGAAGAGGGTTTGTTGAGGAATTTTGATAGAATTTTACCTGAAATTACGCCTTGTTGGCTTTGAAGCTCAATATGTAATTTGTTGGAAGAAACAAAAGCGATTTCTATACCTGAAAAAAACGCAGAAAACAATAATGAAATTAATATATAAATAACGTAATCACTTTCCATTTCTATTATCTAACCCTCCTTTTTGACTAATAAACCTATGTAAAAGTACGAGACTTAACGATAACATAAAAATCCAATAAGAATATTCAAAACCAACTGTAATAGATTGATGTACTCCTATTACTAAAAAAGCAAATGCTAAAGCCAATATGAAAAATTTCATTCCCGAGCCTGGGCGTTTATAGTTTTTAGGGTTTTCCATCTTCTTTTAATGGTTTCTTTTTCAACAACGGTTTGGTTTTATTTTGATCTGGTTTTTCAGAAGATATTTCGTTTTTTATGGAGTCATCTTTTTTGTCAGGAGAAGTATCATCACTTAATGGCCCATCTTCCAAATAAATGGTACCGGATGGATTTAGTATTCTATAAGTGGAGAAATCTTGTTTAGCTGTTAAGCCTTCTCCGGTGGAAATCTGATCCTCAGTTTCA
>JBEPWY010000027.1:0-17634 GCA_041642185.1 Marivirga sp. | reverse complement strand
CTACAAGCTTTTGATACACATGCGCGTGAAGCTTTAATGGATATTATTGATGACCGCTTTAATCAAAAAAGCACAATAGTCTCCTCACAAATACCGGTATCTGCATGGTATGATATGATTGGAGAAGGCACTATTGCCGATGCTATCCTTGACCGGCTGGTCAACTCCTCTCACAGAATAGATCTCAAAGGAGAGTCATTAAGAAAAGGAATTTTGAAGAACGAATAAATAATTTTTCACTACTTTGCATCATCTTTTACAGTGGCACCATTTGACCGAAATCACTGGCATGGTCTGACCGAAATAGCCACCATATCCCATATCCCATATTTCTTTAATTGCCATCCATCTATAATATCTCCATTGAGTATGAGTTTGTCGCAGCTGCATTGCTTAAGAAATTTAACCCCTCTCTTTTATTTAGGACGGTATTGATAATTTATAATTAAAATCAATCAATCTCTTTTTTCAATTACAATATTTCTTCTTTTAACTGAGCTAAATTGAATATAACCCAAGGGTTCATTCTTAGGGTTGGTGAGATTTTTAATATTAGTGGTTGGGTTTACAGGGGGTGAACTGAAGACTCCTCCGCCATTCATGAAAAGATTTCTAAACTCATCAAAATATTGATACACATCTTCATTTAAACTGTACAGCTCTAAAACTACGGCATCACCTTCTTCGAAAGGTCCTGGTATGGGAAGAGCCTGAAATTCTTTACCAATAAATTCAGAAGTTAAAATAGATTTTGTAAAATCATTTCTTCCATTTCTAAAGTAACCATTTACTGTAACATCCATTTTAAAATATTCAATACCTTCATTGTTCAATTTCCCGTTTACAAACAAAAAATAGCCATCCTCTAACACTGGCTGTCCCATACTTTCTAATTCTTCTGTCGATAAATAATAAATAGAATCGAGAGTTGCATTTTTCAGTACCCTCCCCTTAGCTTCTAAAGTTTCACCTCTGGCCTCAATTTGAAGAACATAACCCTGCCCAACGGCTAATTGTATTGGACTGGCTGAACTATATAAACTATCCTCAGGAGAATATATAAATGATTGAATTACATTGTACTGCTGATCCATTAAATTAACTTCTGCATCTTCATAAGGAGCTAATCCTCTAGTCTCATAATAATTTAAACTCTCAGATATTTTTATAACCTGAATAGAACTTTCATTTAATAATCTCCCTTCTATCACAAGTTTCGAATCAGTTTGAGGTATATCTATATCAATAATTTCAACACAACTCCAACTCACGAGAATCGCTAAAGTAAGACTCAATATTTTATTCCTATCTTCTTTCATCAGTTAAAAGAAAAATTATATGCTAATGAAGGTATAATACCGAACAGAGATCTTTTCACTGCAGCAGGTTTAGTGCTGGTAACTGGCCCGTGCTCATTTAAATTATAATAAGGGTTATTATTGTTGACCTGTTTAAATTCTATTGAAAAAGGATTTTTACGATTATATACATTGTAAAAAGAAACTGTAATTTCATGATTGTAGCGCTTCCAACTACTGTTCAATTCATAAGTTAAGGCTAAATCCATTCGATGGAAATCCGGCATTCTGCTAGAATTTCTTTTACTATCATCATAATAAGGGATATTTTGTCCATTCATAATATATCTACCTTCAGGAAAAGTAACTGCAGCTCCAGTTGCGTATATCCAATTTCCTGAAATTGATAATCGCTCAGAAAATTTATGTGACAAAACTAAAGCAATATCATGGAGCTTATCATATCTGGCAAAGTAAGGTTTGCCACTAGCAACTCCCTCAATTTGTCTTTGGGTTCTTGAAAGCGTATAACTCAACCAGCCCGTTGTTTTGCCAATGTTTTTTCTAAGCATGAATTCTGCTCCATAAGACCAGGCAATGCCATCGGCCACTGCTGTTTCAATTCTATCATTCAAGAGGACATCTTCTCCAGGTAGAAAATCCACCACATTTTTCAGCCATTTGTAATACCCTTCTACTGATATTTCCCAAACATTATCTTTGAAATTCCTGAAGTAACCTATCGCTACCTGATCTCCAATTACTGGCTTTATATGGTAATCTGCAGGAATCCAGCGATCGGTGGGGAAACCAGCAGTTGCATTAGTTGCCACTTGTAAATATTGACGCATCCTGTTGTATGATGCTTTCAAACTACTGTTGGAGTTAAGCATGTATCTAATGCCCAATCTTGGCTCAAACCCACCATACAATTTTACTATATCACCACTTTCGTAAACATCAGTACTTATTTCATTTTCTAATCTTTTTGGTTGATCATCTTCATAAATTGAAACTGAGTCAGGACCTACTTTTGCAAAAGAAGAATAACGGATACCATATTCAATAAGCAATTTATCTGTGATAGTATTCTGATTACTGACATAAATTGCGGTTTCCACAGCAAAGTCATTTTGCAAATTCAAATTTTTAATATTAGAATATTGTGACGAAATTTCAGCTGGAGCAAATACATGGTAAATAGCATTAGCTCCAAAAGAGAGGGTATTATTGTTATTTAATAAATAATCAAAGTCTAGTTTTAGATTATATTCCTGCAAACTTGATTTCCAATTAAAGCCTGTTCCTATAGAATTGAAATCAAAACCATAATCGAAATTACTATAAAGCAAAGTAGTATTTAAAAATAATTTATCGTTAAAAAGGTGATTCCAACGTGTAGTAAATGTAGTATTACCCCATTCAAAACCGAACAAATCTATAAACCCTAAGTTATCCCGACCAACATAGCCTGAAATAAAAACCTTATCTTTATCACTGAATCGATAGTTAAATTTTGTATTAAAATCGTAAAAATAGAGTGTATTATTCCTGATATTTTCATCTTTAACAAAGACTAAAAACTCATCTGCGTAAGTTCTCCTTCCGGATAAAAGCAAGGAAGATTTACCCTTCACAATTGGGATTTCTGCTGTCAGTCTGCTACTGATAATCCCAATTCCTCCTGAAGCCTCAAATTCTTGATTATTCCCTTCCCGCATCTGAACATCTATAATAGAAGAAATCCTACCTCCATATTTAGCTGGTATACCACCTTTATAAATTTCTACATTTTTTACTGCATCGGGATTAAAAACAGAGAAAAAGCCCAACAAATGGCTAGCATTATATATAGTAGCCCCATCAAACAAAATTAGATTTTGATCTGAGCTTCCTCCTCTTACAAACATACCCGAGGTGCCTTCCCCAGCCGAGGAAACGCCCGGTAGCAATTGTAAACTTTTAATAATATCTACTTCACCAAAAAGTGTTGGAATAGATTTAATGCGTTTAATTTGCAATTTTTCAGTGCTCATTTGTACGGAACTGACATTTTCATCAAATCTCTTTGCTGAAACCACTACTTCTTCCAAACTGGAAGTCTCCTCTTCTAAATTAAAATTGATTGTTTGATTTTCTGTAAGATTAATTTTAACTTCTTTGGTGGAATAACCAACATGACTAACTTTTAACGTATATTTTCCTTTAGGTAAATCAAAAGAATAATAACCAAAAATACTTGTAGCCATTCCATTTCCAGGCTGGTTTTTATCTATTACCGTAGCTCCAATTAACACTTCACTAGAATCCGCTTGTTTTACATAACCGCTAACGGTATATTTTTGGGCATGTAAAGAGAATCCCCATATAAGCAATGGAATGATGGTTATAAACTTCATAATGGTTGATAGTAGCTTTACTAATAGGTAAAACGAGGCTTGTCAACTTTTTGTTAAAGAATTTATAAAAATAACAATAGTTGCTATTATGAATAGAAGGTATCAAGGACAAATAAAACGGATTGTGATTAAAAGATTAACCATCTGTATGATTATAGTTTCTTTAAGACCCTTTTGTTTCTTAAAGATTTCTCATATTTTTATGAGAAAAATTCCAGGTAAGATTTTTTAAAATAGAGAGAAAATTGAAGCCTTTACCTGCTAATTAATCATTATCCTCTATTATAATATTTTCTTCAATTACCGAACTGAATTGAACGAACCCTAAGGCGAAATTTGCAGGGTTAGTAACGTTTTCTATATTATTGGAAGGATTAACTGGTGGTGGACTGAATACACCGCCATCATTAAAAAGTAAATTGATAAATTCTATATAATACTGATATACATCTTCATTTAAGGAATATAATTCCATTTTAACAGTATCGTTTTTTTCATAGCTACCAGGAATTGGCAATCCTACAAATTCGCTCCCAAAAAATTCAGAAGATAAGATAGAATTGGAAATATCCCCTCTTGAATCTTTAAGCGTATCGTTAACGGTAAGCTGTAGCCTAAAAAATTGATGATCCCCACTTTTAATTCTACCATTTGCAAAAAGAAAATATCCTTCTCCAAAAACAGGCTGACCAATTTGTTCCAGAAATTCCTCAGACAAATAATAAATAGAATCTAAAGTTGCATTTGGTAGTATTCTGCCTTTTGCTAAGTATTTATCATCTGATGTTTCTACACTCAAAATATAGCTTTTACCTATTTTACCTTTTAAACTTTCAGAACTTTGATAGGTACTGTCTTCAGGGTTATAAAAGAATTGCTCAATCAAATTTTCAGCTGAATCCAATAGCTTCACATCGGCATTTAATGGCGGTATTTTTCCTGTGTCATAATAATTTATGGTTCTGGAAACTTTGATTTTATGAGGACCTGATCTGTCAGTAAATAATCCTTCTATCACTACTTTTGGCTCATTTTGTTCCAAATCAAGATCGATAAGCTCCTGACAGGCAAGTGAGCTTATAATTATGACTGCAAATATTACAAAATGCTTTATAAATTTCATTTACCTGTAAATTTAAAGTTGTAGGTTATTGAAGGAATTATTCCAAACAATGCTGTTTTCACAGATTCGGGAGTAACAGATGTTACCGGTCCGTCTTTATCAGAATTAAATGTTGGATTTTTATTTTTAACTTCTCTAAATTCAATAGAAAACGTATTTTTTCTGTTGTACACATTGTACACAGAAAAATTGAATTCATGCTTAAATTTTATTGATTTAATATTTAGTTTCCAGTTGAAAGATAAATCCATCCTGTGATAATCCGGCATTCTGCTGGTATTCCTTTTTGTATCATCATAATAAGGAATTGACTGGTTATTTACGATATACCTTCCTTCAGGAAAGGTAACCGCAGCCCCCGTTGCATAAACCCAGTTACCAGATAAAGAGAGAAATGGATTTATTTCATGAGATAAAACTAGCGATATATCATGTGTTTTATCATATCTGGCCAGGTAAGGTTTTCCCGAAGCCACCTGATCAATCTGGCGCTCCGTTCTGGCCAGTGTATAACTAAGCCATCCAGTAGTTTTACCATAATTTTTCCTTACCAGAAATTCACTGCCGTATGACCATGCAACGCCGGCAGCCACTGCAGTTTCAATATTATCATTTAAAAGAATATCCTCCCCAGGTAAAAAATCAACAACATTCTGCAACCATTTGTAATACCCTTCCACTGAAAACTCCCAGGTATTTTCAGCAAAATTTTGGAAATAACCTAATGCCACCTGATCCCCTATTAGTGGTTTAATATAAGCATCCGCAGGAATCCATCTGTCGGTAGGAAAACCGGCGGTTGCATTTGTAGCAACTTGCAGGTATTGTCTCATTCGATTGTAAGATGCCTTCAATGAACTTCTTGAATTTAGAAGGTATCTTACACCAAGCCTTGGTTCAAAACCACCATAATATTGAACAATTTCTCCGGGTAAATAAACTTCTACCCCAACTTGATTTTCTTCTCTGCGAGGCTTATCCCCTTCATAAATAGACACTGAATCTCTTCCTATTTTAGCAAATGAAGAGTACCGGAGTCCATACTCCATACTTAACTTTTTGTTAATCTCATGTGTATCCGACAAATATATAGCTGTTTCTACTGCATA
Source organism: Marivirga sp. (assembly GCA_041642185.1). Lineage (GTDB taxonomy): Bacteria > Bacteroidota > Bacteroidia > Cytophagales > Cyclobacteriaceae > Marivirga. Next base: position 11,705 of record JBEPWY010000027.1, on the reverse strand, counting down.
ATCATTTCCAAGACCAAGATTCTTGATATTTTGATCTTTGGATTCAATATTAGCCGGTGAAAAAACATGGTATATAGCATTAGCTCCAAAATTTATGGTATTGGAATTATTTAAATAATAATTAAAATCCCACTTCATATTATACTCTTGTAAACCTGAAGTCCATTTATAAGCTAAACCGGATGTATTAACATCAAAACCGTAATCGAAATTACTATATAGGGCAGTTGTGTTTAGGAATAATTTATCATTAAACAAATGGTTCCATCGTAAAGAAAAAGTAGAATTTCCCCAATCGAAGCCAAATAAATCCTGAAAACCTAGTTTGTCTCTTCCAAAATAACCGGATGCGTAAATTTTATCTTTGTCGCTTATCTGATGGTTTATTTTAGCATTAAAATCATAGAAATATAAGGTGTTATTTCTAATGTTTTCATCTTTGGCCAATCCCAAAAATACGTCTGCATAAGTTCTTCTACCAGATACCAAAAAAGATGATTTATCTTTTACAATAGGGCCTTCTGCTGTAAGTCTGCTACTTATTGTCCCTAATCCACCTGAAGCCTCAAAGGATCTATTATTCCCTTCTCTCATCTGTATATCAAGTATAGATGATATTCTTCCACCATATTTTGCAGGTATGCCTCCTTTATAAATTTCCACATTTTTAATGGCGTCAGGATTAAACACTGAAAAGAATCCTAATAAATGACTGGCATTATAAACTGTGGCCTCATCCAACAGAATAAGATTTTGATCTGAAGAGCCTCCTCTTACAAACATACCGGTGGTTCCTTCTCCTGCAGAGGATATGCCAGGCAAAAGCTGAATACTTTTTATGATATCTACCTCTCCAAAAAGGGCTGGAATTGATTTTATTCGTTCAATCTGGAGTTTCTCGGTACTCATTTTAACAGATGAAACATTTTCATCCTTTCTTGTGGCGCTAACAATTACCTCTTCCAGATTGGCCGTTTCTTCCTGTAACTCAAAATTCACAAGTTGATTTTGAGCTAAGTCAACTTCAATAGATTCCGACTGGTAACCCACATAAGATGATTTTATCAGATATTTACCCTCAGGCAATTCCAATGAATAATAACCATAAACATTAGTCACCTGACCTACAGATGGGTTATTAGCATCAACAACTGTAGCCCCTATTAAAGCTTCACCAGAAGATGCTTCTTTTACATAACCACTCACAGTAAATTTTTGGGGAAACGCCTGTACTGCTGAAAGTAAAATAATCAGTGAGACATAAAATAATACTCTCATACATCTAGAAGAAAATCATTTAATACTTTTGAGGGAATGAACGAGCAATTTTTATTATTGTTAGATAATAATTTATAACCTATTCGCTGAAAAAGAAAAAAACAATTAATCAACGGCAATGAGGATTACTTTAATAAGAATTTCTTATTGCCGTTGATTATAAGTAATAATGCATAAAAAATATTTATGCTTCGTTTACTTTGTCATTAATATATTTAACAGCCTGATTAACGGTAGACAACTTCTCAGCATCAGTATCAGGAATTCTGATATCAAACTTCTGTTCAAACTCCATTATCAGTTCCGCATAGTCTAATGAATCTATACCTAAATCTTTAATAAAACTAGCGTCAGGTGTTACTTCTGATTGTGCTATCCCTAATTTCTCCACTAAAATATTGGTAATTGCTTCTTGTATTTCTTCTTTTGGCATCTTTATAATATTTTCCACAAATATAAATTTTTAAAGTGTAATCACTAAAATTTCAAGCTAAACTCTGTCCCGGAACCTAACGTAGACTGCACAGAAATATTTCCTTGATGCTTTCTCATTATCTCTTTAGATAGACTTAGGCCAATTCCTGACCCGTTTTTTTTGGTTGTAAAGAAAGGAATAAAAATTTTAGTAAGGGCTTCGGGCTCAATACCGCTTCCATTGTCTTTCACTGTAAGAGTGACCCTGTTTTTGGCATCTAGGTTGGAACTGATCCAGATTTTTTTATCATCCGATTCCTCTTCAAAAGATTCAGAAGAATTCTTTAAAAGATTAATGACTACTTGTTCTATTAACTCTCTGTCAATAAAAACAGAAGGTAGATTCTGGTTAAACTCTTTTATTAAAATGATATTCCGGCTTTGTAAATCTTTGGCCATTAACAGGCAAATACTTTCCAGTATCAAATTTATGTTTTCCTCCTTCATTTTAGGAGTAGGGGTATGAGTTAAGCTTCTGAACTCATTTAAAAACCTGATTAACCCTTCACTCCTGTTCTCTATAGTTTTTAAGGAGGACTGCAAATCAACCATATCTTCATGATCAATAATATATTGTGTCTTTTCTTCGCTAAGCTGACCTTCAAGCATCCCACGGGTAGTGCTTGACAATGATGAAATTGGGGTTACCGAATTCATGATTTCATGCGTTAACACCCTTATCAGGTTTCTCCAAGCTTCCATTTCCTTTTCATCTAATTCAGACTGAATGTTCTGAATTGAAATAAGCTTGAAATTTTTATCGTGTAACTGAAGCTCAATTGCATAGACCGAAAGCTGACGCACCTCTTCCCCAATGTTTACCTGAACCAGTTTTCTGCCCCCGGTTTTAAGTGTCTCAAAAGTTTCCACAAGTTCAGGACTCACGTTATTCAAATCATTTATTTTTTTGATTTGATAAGAAGTATTTAAAAGCTTTTTGGCGGCAAAATTATATAACTGAATATCTCCTTCCTGATTGAATGTAATTATACCGATACCTACATGCTGTACTATATTCCTGAAGTATTGGTACTCCGCTTCTTTTTCTTTCTGTGATGATTTTATAGCATTTTTTATCCTTCTAAATTCTGCTTTTAATGCAGGATCTTTTTCATTATTTACGTCATCCTCAGTCTCAAATGAATTCCTTTGCAGGCTTATTAAAAAATCACTTATTGCCTTCTGGTTAGCCGTTTGTTCTTTTATAAGAGAATGCCCCTGTACTCCTATCAACACAAGCATAGCCAAATTAATAATGAAGTAACTACCTGACGACAATAGTATAGCCCATAGTAAAAATGTAGCCAGCAAAATAAGCAAGCGTAGAATTATTCTTTTTGCTAATGGGTTACGATATATCATATTTACTGATCCTTCTGTAGAGTGATGCACGGGTAAGTCCTAATTCCTCAGCCGCTTTGGAAATATTTCCTCCATGAATTTGAATTGCCTTTTGAATAGTTTGTTTCTCCACATCATCCAGATTAAAGCTGTCTTCAGCTGTATCATTATTATCAGAAATTGGCCCCTTATTGTTTAAAAAGAAAAAATCGGTCGATTGAAGATTACTTTGATCACTCATAATGATGGCACGTTCTATCGCATGCTGTAACTCTCTTATGTTTCCGGGCCAAGGATATTTCTGTAATAGCCGCATAGCAGAAGTATCTATTTTCATATTATCCTTTTTATATTTCGCCGCATAAATACCAAGGAAATGGTTGGCAAGCAATGGAATATCCTCAATACGATCTCTTAAAGCGGGTAAATGAATTTCTACAGTATTTATTCTGTATAATAAATCTTGTCTGAAATTACCTTTGGCTACCATTGTGTGTATATCTTCATTGGTGGCACAAATTAATCGGGTATCAAAAGGAATAGCTTCGTTACTTCCCAACCTGGTAACTGTGCGACTCTGTAAAACATTCAACAATTTAGCTTGCAATGCAGCACTTAAGTTACCTATTTCATCTAAAAATATGGTGCCCTGATCAGCAATTTCAAATCGTCCGGCCCGGTCAATTTTCGCATCAGTAAAGGCTCCCTTTTTATGTCCAAACAATTCGCTTTCGAATAATGAATCTGTTAGTGCCCCCATATCAACACTCACAAAAGATTTATCTTTTCTTTTAGATTTCTTATGTAAAGCACGAGCTATTAACTCCTTTCCTGTTCCGTTTTCTCCTAAAATAAGAATATTGGCATCTGTGGCAGCTACTTTATCTATTATAGTAAACACATTTCTTAAAGCTTTACTTTCTCCAATAATGGATTTAAAAGGTGCATCAATAGATTCTTCCAGCTGCTGTTTTTCCTGTTGTAAACGATTAACCTGATTGTAGGAATTTTTAAGTTGGGCCGCTGCGTGTATAGTGGCAATCAACTTTTCATTTTGCCATGGTTTAAGCACAAAATCAGTAGCTCCTTTCTTTAAAGCACTTACTGCAGTTTCCACATCACCATAAGCTGTAATGAGTATTACTACAGCCTTTGGATCTTTTTCTTTTATTTGTTCCAGCCAATACATCCCTTCCTTACCACTGGTAGTATCCTGGCTAAAATTCATATCCAGTAAAATAACATCGTAAGAGGAATGATTCAATAAAAAAGGAATCTTACGTGGGTCTTTCTCAATCAGAACCTCTTTTACATGCTTTTTCAACAACATTTTAGCTGCAAATAAAACATCTTCATCGTCGTCAATTATAAGTATTCTTTGAATTTCCTTTTCCATAGCTTTAATATTATCCATTATACAAGAAAAATGATGCCAAACCTTAAAAATGGCAAATCAGTAAATTTTAACGAAATATACTAAGAAAAACCGTTCACTTACGAACATTTATGTAACAAAAGTGGACATTCTCTGTATAAAAGGCCCTATAACTTTTCTTTAGGGAATGATAATAGTACCTTTGTTGTTTATAATGCAAATCAAAAAGCGAAAATTATGTCAACAGTAAAAAAAGGCGACAAAGTAAAAGTTCATTACACAGGAAAATTAACAGACGGAACTGTATTTGATAGCTCTCTTGAAAGAGATCCAATCGAATTTGAAGTAGGTGCAGGTCAAATGATTGCAGGTTTCGATAAAGCTGTTGATGGAATGCAGGTTGGTGACAAAAAAGTTACGGACATTGCTAGTGCTGAAGCTTATGGTGATAAAAGAGATGATATGATGGTTCCTGTTCCTATGGATAAGTTGCCAGCTGACATCAAGCCTGAGTTAGGTATGCAATTATCAATGCAACAACCTGATGGCCAAGCTTTACCTGTAGTAATTGCAGAAGTAAATGAAGATCATATTGTTTTGGATGCGAACCATCCTTTAGCAGGAAAAGATTTGAGTTTCGAAATTGAATTAGTAGAAATTAACTAAGTTAATTTTCTATTTTCATAGGTAAAAGCCTTAAACATATTCTAATATCAGGATAAAGTTTAAGGCTTTTTTTATTCGGTAATAATTGATTTGGTTTTATTATACTGAGAACTTCCCACCTCTACCACAAAAAAATTAGGTTTATAATATGCAAGGTTATATTCTTTATTGAAAGAACCATTTTCAGAAACAGTTTCCTGCAAAACTAAATTACCGGTAATATCATATATTTTTATAGTAACCGCTTTACTCTGATTTTTATAAAAACTAATATTTAATTTCCCTTTCTCATTACTTTTGAGTTTAAAATCAAAATCAGGATTTACAAGTAATTTCTTGGGATAATTAAGCTCACCCTCTCTCTTTAAATGGGAAGATTTTTTAGACTTTTCACTTTTTTCATCTTGGGCAAAAGTTGCCTGACTGCAGAATAAAAAAAGAGAGAAAGAAAAAAGTAAATATTTTATCATCAGTAAAAGTTATTAATCATGTGTTAAAAATGTTTTCAGTACAAATTCTTTGCCATTAAATTCCAGAAAAGTATAAAACTGCACCCATTCCCCTAAATTTATATACCTGGAATTGTCTCCTACAGGTACATCTATAGGCAAATGCCTGTGGCCAAATATATAACAATCAAAATGTTCTTTCTTTTCCTTTTCTTTTGTAAAAGACCAGAGCCATTCCCCTTCACCTAAAAATTTTGACGACTCAACTGAAGAACTGCCCACCCTGCTCCTGGCGGACCAAAGGTTAGCTATTCTTATGCCTAAATCCGGATGAATTTGACGGAACAACCATTGGCACATCTTATTATCAAATATCTTTTTAAGTACCTTGTATTGATAATCACCCGGCCCCAAACCATCTCCATGCCCAACAAACAATCGTTTACCTCCTGCATTAACAATTTTGGGCTCATGAAATACGGGTATTCCTAATTCCTCAGTAAAATAACCAAACATCCACATATCATGGTTGCCAGTAAATATATATACAGGAATACCAGCGTCCACTAATTCCGCAAGTTTACCCTGAAACCTGATAAAACCTTTAGGAATTACATGTTTATATTCATGCCAAAAGTCAAATATATCTCCAACCAAAAAAATAGCAGATGCTGTATCTTTTATGCTATCCAACCATTTTATTATCTTTAGTTCTCTCTGAAGGCTTTCCTGCTTATTGGGTGCGCCCAAGTGAAAATCTGAAGCAAAATAGATTTTTTTACCTGTAGTTATGTCAATTTTTATTTCACTCATGCCAATTTGTTCCGCAAATTTATAAAAAGCCTTATTAAATCAGTTCCTTTTTCTTAATAATTATAATTCATCTGGTTTTTCTATATGGATTTAAGCAGAAATTAACTGATAGAAATAAATTGCGTTAGTAATTATCCAGCATGATTTGCAAATTTAAAGTTGATTTAGAAGGCAATTTCATTTTAATGAATGCTTACAATTGCGTACTTTAGCCGATTAATTAGTGCATCTGAAATTGAATAAAAAAAAGAGAGTCATAGGCCGTACTGATAAGGTAGATTTACCTGAACTAGGACTTACCAAAGTTCAGGCTAAAATTGATACCGGTGCTTATACATCTGCTATTCATTGCTCCAAAATACATGTAGATACTGATAAGGATGGTAAAAATGTATTGATATATACTATCAGCGGTAGCAGACTGGGAAAGGGAATGCGTGCAAGAAAATTTAGCACTGAACATTTCAAACTAAAGAAGATAAGAAGTTCTAACGGGCAGGTTCAGCAACGTTATGTTATAAAAACGAAATTAAAATTATTTAATAAAGTATATAATACTGAATTCTCTTTATCTGACAGAAGTCATATGAAAAACCCGATTTTATTAGGAAGAAAGTTATTAAACGGTAGGTTTATGGTGGATGTGGCTGAGGAAGATTTATCCTATAATCATAAAGAGGCTATCATAAAAAATTTAAAGGAACTGGAATAAATGAGATTTAAAATTGGTACAAGAGGGAGCAAATTAGCTTTATGGCAGGCTTACTTCGTTCAAGAAAAAATTGAGCAAGCAGGCCATGAAGCGGAAATTGTCATAATAGAAACCAAAGGTGATAAGATTCAGGATAAAGCTATTTCAAAAATAGGTAGCAAGGGGGTATTTACTGAAGAAATTGAAGAACAATTAGCTACTGGAGCCATTGATATTGCAGTACATAGTGCCAAGGACATGCAATCTAAGTTGCCCGAAGGTTTTGAACTCATTGCTTTTTCTAAAAGAGAGAAGGTAAATGATGTGGTTGTGTCTTATAATGGTGAAATTGATTTACAGCAACCAATTACCTTGGGCACATCCTCAACCAGAAGAATTGCTACTTTAAAGCATTTCTATCCTCATATTAAAACCGTTGATATCCGTGGCAATTTACAAACCCGAATCAGAAAAATGGAGGAAGGACTTTGTGACGCTATTTTACTAGCTTACGCAGGTGTTCACAGAATGGAGTACGACAGTAAAATAGCACATACGCTTTCTACCCAGGAATTTATACCTGCCGTTGGACAGGGTTCTGTTGCAATTGAAGTACATAAAAATTTAACCGAAGAAAAAAAGCAAGTAATAAGGTATACAATCAATGATAAAAACACTGAATATTGCCTTAAAGCAGAAAGAGCTTTTCTGAAATTTATGGATGGCGGATGTAGCATTCCTGTTTTCGGACTAGCTACTTTAAATGGTAGTAGTATTGAAATGGAAGCAGGAATTATCAGTCTGGATGGAAAAAAGAGGATCGCTTTCAAATTAACCGACGATGTAAGCCAGGCAGAAAACCTTGGGATACTTATAGCTAAACAAGTAATGAATGCCGGTGGAGATGAAATTTTAAAAGAAATAAAAAAACAACTTTAAAATCAAGATGAAAAATTTATTAATAGTAGCCCTTATAGGTAGTGTATTCTTTACCGCATGTCAGACTCCCAAAGATTCCATTGTGGTTTTCCATACTAAATATGGAGATATGAAAGCTATTTTATATGAAGAAACACCTAAACATAAAGAAAATTTCATTCAGCTTGTGGAGTCAGGTAAATATGACAGCACAATTTTCCATAGAGTAATTGAAAATTTTATGATTCAGGGTGGTGATATAAACGTTAAGAAAAATATTAAGGAAGAAGATAGGGTAGACTATCTTATTGATGCTGAAATAAATGATGAATACTGGCATGTAAAAGGTGCTTTAGCTGCTGCAAGACAAGGTGACCAAATGAACCCTGAAAAAAAATCGAGCGGTTCTCAGTTTTATATTGTACAGGGGCAAAAAATGGGAGGCTCTGAACTTGATCAGCTAGCTGCAGGAAGAGTTTACCAACAAAAACAAGCGAAGGTAAGAGAGCTTTTAAGCAAGAAAAAATATGCCAACTTACGGAATGAAGTAATTGAAATGCAGAAAAATCAGGATTTAGAAGGACTGCAAAATTTTATGGAAGAAGCAGATTCTTTAATTATTGAAGAATTTGGACAAATAAATGTTTACCAATTTAGCCCTGAACAAAAAGCTGATTATGAAAATATAGGAGGCGCTCCTCATTTAGATGGTGAATACACAGTATTCGGACGTATAGTAGAAGGCCTGAATATTATTGATTCCATTGCTGCTGTTAAAAAAGGACGGGGGGATAAACCTGTGGAGGACCTTTATATTACTGTTGATTTGGAAAAAATGTCCAAAAAGAAGATTACCGAAAAATACGGCTACGAATATTCAGAAGAGGAAGAATGAAAATATTAATCACAGGATCAAATGGCTTGCTAGGTCAAAAATTAGTACACTTAATAACTGCCTCAACAGATTATGAGTTAATTGCTACTGCGAGGGGCGAAAACAGATTACCTGAAAATAATACTTACAGGTTTGTCAGTATGGATATAACTAATCCTACCGCTGTTGATACTGTTATTAATACAGAAAAGCCTGATGTAATTATTAATACAGCAGCCATGACAAATGTGGATCAATGTGAAACAGAAAGGGAAGCCTGTTGGAAATTAAATGTGGAATCAGTAAAATACCTGATTAAAGCATCAAAAGCAAGTGGTTCTTTTTTAGTACATCTTTCAACAGACTTTATTTTTGACGGCAAAGACGGCCCTTATAAAGAAGATGCCGATCCTAATCCTGTTAGCTATTATGGAGAAACAAAATTAGCCGCAGAAAAATTATTGGAAGAAAGCGATATTGAATGGGCTATAGTAAGAACTGTTCTGGTATATGGAATTGCCCACGACATGAGCAGGTCCAACATTATTTTATGGGTGAAAAAATCTTTGGAAGAAAGTAAAGATATTAATGTAGTAGACGACCAGTGGAGAACGCCAACTTTAGCTGAAGATTTAGCAAAAGGATGTTTACTGATAGCTGAAAAGAAAGCCCAGGGTGTTTTTAATATCTCGGGTAAAGATTTATTAACTCCTTATCAAATGGCTATCCAAACAGCTGATTTTTTTGAGTTGAACAAATCTCATATCAATAAAACAGACAGCACAAAATTTAAACAAACAGCCAAAAGGCCTCCTAAAACAGGCTTTATATTGGATAAAGCAGTGGAAGAGTTAGGATACAAACCGCACACTTTCACAGAAGGAATTGCTATTTTATCTGATCAACTCAATTAAAAAAGTATGAAAAAACTTTTTGCTGTAGTATTAGGCGGCAGTGCACCAAAATCCAACACAGAATTACACGATGTTGTTTTTACAGTAGGAGAAAAAATAGAAGACACTTATATGGAATTACTGGATCTTTGGTTTGGCTTACCTCAAAAAATGCATATCGATTCTTATATGGTACTGGATATTGTGGATGGGTATAAAGTTCAGCTAAAAAGTGAACCTTCCAATCAAAGGGAAAAGCTATTTTTCATTAATATGGGCGCCTATAAAGAAGGTGACTTTATGGAGCACCATGCCAACACATTCCTTGTGTCCGATTCAGTTATTAATGTAAAGAAAAGAGCTAAGGAACAGCTTTTAGGAGGATATAACGAGGTTCACAAAGATGATCTTTATGAAATAGATGACCTGCTGACATTAAAAGAGATTAGTGGATTTCATATTCATTTGGAACCTACTCAGCAAGAACAAACATTGGCACCCGTAAACGGATACCATGTTTTGCCCAAATCGGTTGTCGGCAAATATTTAGAAATAAACAATCTAACTACCACTGATTAAAAAACACCTCAGTCAGTATCGACTGAGGCATCATCACTTTTATCAGGTTTCCCTGAGCGTATTGCTTTTATCAGAAAAAACAAAAAACCACCTACTGTTAAAAGCAGGCAAAATATCATACCTAATATTGCTTCGTTACTCATTTCTTAACAAATTTTCTGTAAAACCATCCATTGAATATTATCCCAATTAAAAACACAATGCCCCATTGGGTTACTATACTGGCATTTGAATAAATATCTATCACATTCCAGTTGCCATCTGCATCAAACCATGGGTATTTACTATAACCCTGACTCATCCACCAATATACCAGAAACAATCCAAGAAAGAATATTGAATTAACCATCAGGCGGAAATACCAATTGGAAACCTTGAAGTCGGAATTTTCATCAATGAAATCATTCTTAAATTTGGTAACGCCGTAACGCATAATTAAAAAAGCAATAAATATACCACTCACAATTAATCCTAATCCCCATACCCAATCCTGATTGGTAAAAAAATCAATGGAGTATGCTGAAGGTAAGCCGAATACTATACAGCATGTACCTGCTACAAAAGCCGCTTTTTTTCTAGATAGTTTATAGTCGGTTAAGTTCTTAATTAACAATTGCATCATTGGCAAAAGTGAACTAAATGCAGCCATTAAAAATGCACCGAAGAATATAAAGGATAAAAACGGCCCTCCCGGCATATTGGCAAATAACTGTGGTATAATGGTAAAAGTTAATGCCTGGCTACCACTTTCAAGGTATTCGGTAGCCTCATGAGGTGTTGCAGCCATTGCAAAAACAGCAGGTAAAATAGCCATAGCGGCTAAAAGTGCCGCTGTATTATTACCAAAAGCTCCCAGGAAGGTATTTAAGGTTACATCTTCCCGTTTATTGGAAAAGGAACCAATGGTAATCATTAAACCCCAACCTGCTCCTGTACTCCAGGCAGAATCAGAAATAGCTTCCACCCAAATTGTTGGGTTTGAAAAATGGTTAAAATCTATAGTAAATAAATACTCCAGACCTTGCCAGCCACCTGGCATTTGTAAAGCAAATGCAGAAACCACCATTAAAAGAATGAATAAAGTTGGAATCAGTATTTTATTAACCTTTTCTAACCCTTCCTTCACTCCTTTGCTCAAAACCCAAATCGCCAGAAAAACAGTAACAATATAACAAGCTAATGTTTCCCAATTAGCATTTGAAATTGATTCCCAGAAGGAAGTCATATAAACCGGGTCGGAGCCAATCTTTGTATTCATGTTTCCGCTACCTACCAGGTAATCAATCAAATTATGAGTATTCAAAATAAAATATCGTAATGACCAACCGGTTACTACAGAATAATAAAAAGAGCG